>JAKSBY010000216.1 GCA_022360855.1 Sphingomonadales bacterium
GACACCGCCCCAGTTGGCAACGCCCAAGGGCGCGTCGATGCGGCCCTTGCCCTGCACGAGACCGTAATCATTGTACAGGAAAGCGGTCGTGAGCTGGCCGTGCACCGTCAACACGCCGAAGCCGATCTCGGTCCCGGCCAGCACCGTAAGATCGCCCGACTGTTTGATCCGAAGCTCGGTCTCGGTCGGGTCCCCGTCGATGGTAAGGAAGTCGATTTCGATGGACGCGTTTTTGAGCGTGGTGCGACCCTCCCGCTTCAGCGTCACCTCGAAATAGAGCGCCGGGTTTTCGAAGGCCGTGCCGGGCGTACCGTCGGTGTTGTTGGGGACGAAGCCCTTCGAGCCGGGCCCAAGCAACGGTGACGAAGCGGGCAACCGCGAGTCCGGCGGCCGGCCCGGCGAATCATCATCGTCGTCGTCATCGTCATCATCGTCGTCGTCTTCTTGCGAGACGATAACATCGAGCGGCTCGTTGACCGGAGACGTGTCGCCGGGCGACGCACCCCCGCCGCCTTGCGGAAATCCGTCGCCGCCAGGCAGTTCCGTGAACGGCGTGTCGTCAAGGCCGGAAATATCGAAGCCCAAGACCTCGCCGAATTTCGGCGTCGTACCGAGCACGCCGGGCTCGACGCCGCCTGGAATGCCGTTGACGATGCGGACGCCGTTATCGTCGTCATCGCCGTCGTCATCATCATCGTCGTCATCGTCGTCGTCGCGCTCGAAGACATAGAAATTCGGGTCGAGGTCCTGAACCCAGTGATGGGGATCGGTCCATTGCCCATCGCCCTCACGCGCGGAGACGTATTTGGTCGGCATGTTTTCGACCAGGAACTGATGGAACAGGAACAGCGGATTGTAGAAGCTGATATCGCCGAACCCGTTATCCGGCCGGGGCGGCTCAAAGAGCGACACACCGCCGCTCAGAACACCGACGATAAGCGGAAAATCCGCCAACTCATCGGCGATCATCGGGCTGCCGCTGTCGCCCGGCGCGGTTCCCACTTCCTGCGGCAGCGCGTCATCGGTGTTGAACGGGTTGAAGTCGAGCGCCGCCGCGTCGTTGGGACAATCGGCGAACCCGGGCTCCTCCACAAAGGTCCCGTTGTCGAAAAAGCCGCCGCGCCGGCAGGGCGGCGACACATTGGCCGGGCTGTCGAAGTCCATGAAGTAGAGCGTCTGCGTATCGATCGGCTGCGCGAATATATCGACTATGTCGATATCGAACAGGCCGAAGAACACATCGCGGATCGAACCGGCCACGGCGAGCTCGTTCTCGCCCGCGAGCCGGTTGAATCCGATGCCGAGCCCTCCCAGGGTGCCGGTGCCGAAGGTGCCGTAGCCGACCGCGCGGATATGCGTCGTGCCGTCAAGCGGCGAGAGCAGCATGCCCATCTGCGGGAAGTCGCTGATCGGCTCGTCCAAGGCAATCAGCGAAACGTCCGCAAACGGGAACGGCAGCTGGGTATTGTCGATATTGGCGTCGGGATGGATGATCACGTCGCTGCTTTGCGCCGCGCCACCCAGCGCATGGGGTGTCTGCCCACCGATAAACGAGAAGATCCGGGAGCTTGTGTTGGCCCCCATGGCGAACAGCATGGTCGCATCGGCACCGCTGGAAACGGTCCCGTAATCCTCCGAAGACAAATCGTTCAGGCAGTGCGATGCGGTCAGCACCGTACGCCGGCTGACCAGCGTTCCCGTACAGTTGAAGAAGAAGCCGCCGCCGACGTTGTCGGCAAAGAAGATTTGCCCGACCGGGTCGAAGAACGGGTCGGCGCCCGTGACCGCGGCGCCGGCGAGTCCCACATCGTCGCGGACGATCAGGGCATCGGCAGTGTCTGGAATCGCCATCGTTGCCGCGGCAAGTGCGATCGAGGAAACCGTGGCCTTCAGCAACGGTTTCCGAATGCGTGGTGATTTAGCCATGTTATCCCCCTCTCTGGATTTGGCTCTCTCAATTGCCCATACCTCCGCAGGTAGCGCGCGGGGCATGGATCGGTGCCTGGGGGGAAATGTTCTGTATGTTCGGCACGCGCAGGCGTGCCGGCCTTCTAATCTTTTAGTCCCCCATATAACTTTCGTTTAGATCGAAAGCGCGAAGATGATTATCGTATATATCGGCGCAGTTTTTCAACCAAAAATTGATCTTCAGATCGCCCGGTTGATTTCCGTGGCCGCGTTTTCCGCAGGCGCGGAAAAATCCCGGACGCGGGGAAATCAAATTAGCCGGATTCCTCGTCACATAGCCTTGACGATTTCCTCGGTCATTTTTTTGGCGTCTTGGAAGAGCATCATGGTGTTGTCGCGGAAGAAGAGTTCGTTGCCGATGCCGGCATAGCCGGAGCCCAAGGAGCGTTTCACGAAGAGCACGGTCTTGGCGTTTTCCACGTCGAGCACGGGCATGCCGAAGATCGGGCTTTGGGGGTCGGTCTTGGCCGCCGGGTTGGTGACGTCGTTGGCGCCGATCACGAAGGCGACGTCGGCGTTGGCGAAGTCGGTGTTGATGTCTTCCAGCTCGAAGACTTCGTCATAGGGGACGCTGGCTTCGGCCAGGAGCACGTTCATATGCCCGGGCATGCGGCCGGCGACCGGGTGGATGGCGTATTTGACCGTCACGCCCTCCTCCTTCAGCAGGTCCGCCATCTCCTTCAGGGCGTGCTGCGCCTGCGCCACGGCCATGCCGTAGCCGGGCACGATGATGACCTTCTCGGCGTTGCTCATCATGAAGGCCGCGTCCTCGGCCGCGCCCTCGCGGTGGATGCGGTCGCCCTGGTCGCCCGCGGGGCCGGCGGTCTCGC
>JAKSBY010000149.1 GCA_022360855.1 Sphingomonadales bacterium
GGCGAAGGAATAGCCGGCGGCGCGCAGATCCATGATGAAGGGCAGCAGACCCGAGATATTGAAGCACAACACCGTATACGTCTTCAGGCCTTTGTTCGCGCCTTCGTTGACGAAGGCGGCCACAAAGGTCGGCGCCAGCCCGCCGAGCAGCAACAGGGTGAGCGCCGGTGCGATCGGCAATGTGCCCGCCAGGACCAGCGACAACAGCAGCCAAAAGCCGGCAGCGCGGCCATAGGCCGCCTTTCTTTGCTTGGCGGCCGCGGCCTTCGCCTGCTTCGGGGCCGGACGCCGCTTGCCCGGGGATTGCGCCTTTGCGCTGCCCTTCTGCCTGCGTGACGCCGGCTGAGATCGTCTGCCCGCCATCTAAAGCCCCTTCATGACGTAGATGACCGTCGCAAAGAGAATGAGGGTCGCCAGGCCCGCCGCGATCTGCTGCCCTCGCCGTGCGGCCTGGGCGTTGTGCGGATCCAGGCCGCGGCCCAGCTTCTTGCGTTCGGCCTCGATGACCGCGAAGAGCTGCGCCGCCCGGGAGAACTCCTCGCGGTCCTTGCTTTCCGCCTTGGCGAAATCCAGCGCCGCATGCATGCGCGCCAGGTCGCCCGACTTGGCCGCTTTGTCCAGCGCGGCAAGGAACTGCTCACGGCGGTTCTTGAAGCGCAGCGAACGGGCGAGCGGCTTGATTTCAGCCGCCAGCGCGCTCGCCAGGTGCGGCAACGCCTCTACCTTCGCCTTCTGCTGCAGGCGCGCGAAAAGCTCGAGCAGCGCCAGCGCCGTCTTGCCGGCGCCGGAGCCATCCGAATCGAGGCGTCGGATCAGCGGTTCCGACTGCTTGAGCCGGCTGGCGCAAAATGCCGCGATATGGCGGTCCATCAGGCCCTCTTTCGCGCCCGCTTCCGAGACCTGATCGAGCGCGGTCAGGAGCCGCACCTCGGTGTCCACGACTTTGCCCGCGAATTTCTGGCTCAAACAGGAGAGCCTGGGATTGAGCTGGTAGAGCGCCCGCTCCAGACCGAAGCCGAGCGTGCTGCGTCCGGCAAGTCTGGCGACGGCCTGGATGCTCTTGCCAATACCGCCGGCACCGGGATTGCCGGCTGTTGCGATCTCCGCCAGCTTGCCGATCAGCCGTTCGCTCATCAGCTCGTGCAGCCGCGCCAGCTGCGTCCGGTCCTGGCCGTGAAAGACCCGCGCGACAGCGGGCCCGAGACCATCGCTCGCAATGCTCCAGCCGTAGTAGCGGAACGGCCCGGAGGGATGCAGGATCTGGCAGATCTTTGCAAGCTCCATATGGCGGGCGCGCGTGCCGAGGCGCTGCGAGCCGAAAAGCCCGGCGGTAAGCAGTTTCTCGATGCGTTCGCCAACGACATCGCCGCCGATCAGCGAACGCAGCCAGGTTATCGTGTTCTTATCGGAGAAGAACTCGAAGGCCAGATCCGCGTTGCACGCAAGAGCGTCGGCGAGCAGGCGGCGGTCGTGATGCCGCACGCCGGCGAAACGGGTCGGCTGGCTGAGCGCCCAATGCGCGAGGCCGGGCCGGCTATCCGCCTCATGGCCGTCGATCCAGGTCAAAACGTCGGACATCTGCCAGCGCTGTCTCGGATCGTCCGCCATCAGGCCACGGACGAGCTTGTGCAGGGCGTGGGGCAATTTGGCGTTGCCCATGGCGGCGCGGAAGGAGCCTTGGGCCACGCGCGCCTCAAGAAGCTCTTTGGCGCTCTTGTCGGCACCCGGCGACCGACCGAGCACGAGCGCCAGGACCGTGACCCCGAGAGCATAGAGATCGTCTGCCGGCTCTCCCTCTCCCCGTGCGTGAGTTTCGGCAAAGCATCGGTCCAGGGTCTCGTAGACGGGATCGTAGGTAGCACCGGCGGGCGCGCTGAATCCGTCGCCCAACGTGGCCGAGCGCGGATCGTCGAGCGCGAGGTAAATGTTGTCGGGGCGGATCGCGCGGTGGGTAAGCCCGCGGTCGTGCAGAGTCACAAGGCCGTAAATCAGCGCCGGGATGATGTTATCGGTCAATAGCTCGCGGGTCATCGGAACGGCGGCGGCGTTTCCCTTGAAGAGCGGCTTGCCCTTGGGCAGCTCGATGAAGGAAACCAGCCGCTCCTGCTCGCCGGCCGGCGTCGGGATGACGACCACCTCCTGGGCCAGGGGGCCGGTCATGCAGGAGATCGGGTTGGCGACCAGGGACTCCGCCACATGCTGGCGATGCGGGATGTGCGGATTGTGGACGAGTGCGTAAACCGTGCGCCCCGGCTCCGCCAGCGACTGCGCCGCATAGGCCGCCGCGCCCGGCGTATCGAGATGCGCCAGCGGCGCCTCGGTCTGCACGCTGAATCGCCCGCCGAGATAGCGGCCGCTCGGCTCTTCGAAGGCTGCGTCTTCGACGCCGCCGCTCTCATCTGGAATGAGCGTAATCGGTTCCGCGCTGGCCATTCCGGCGTCTCGTTAGGTCGGCCTGTTTCTGGGCCGCAACTCTAGGCTGAAGACGCTTAATGGCGCGTTAAGCTAAGCCCGGTCGGGCGAACTCGGCCACCTATATCTGGAAGGGATCGCGAACGAGGATCGTGTCCTCGCGCTCCGGGCTTGTGGAGAGCAGCGCCACCGGGGCCTGGATCAGCTCCTCGATGCGGCGGATGTATTTGACTGCCGTGGCCGGCAGGTCGGCCCAGCTCCTGGCGCCTTCGGTGCTTTCCGACCAGCCCTCCAGGGTCTCGTAGACCGGCGCAACCCTGGCCTGCTCCTCCATGCTTGCGGGCAGATGGTCGATGGCTTCGCCGTCCAGGGTATAGCCGGTGCAGACATTGAGGGCCTCGAGCCCGTCGAGCACGTCGAGCTTGGTCAGCGCGATGCCGTCAATGCCACCGACGGTGACTGCCTGGCGCACCATCACCGTATCGAACCAGCCGCAACGCCGCGAACGCCCGGTGACCGTGCCGAATTCGTGGCCGCGCTCGCCGAGCCTTTGGCCGATGTCGTCCTCAAGCTCGGTGGGGAACGGCCCGGCGCCGACGCGGGTGGTATACGCCTTGGTGATGCCGAGCACATAGTCGATGGCGCGCGGCGCGACGCCGGATCCCGCCGCCGCCTGCCCGGCCGCCGTGTTGGACGAGGTGACGTAGGGATAGGTGCCATGGTCGATATCCAGCATCAATCCTTGCGCGCCTTCGAACAGGATCCGCTTGCCCGCCTTGCGGTCGCGATCCAGGAGCCGCCAGGCCGGCGCGGCGAAGGGCACGATCTTGGGCCCTACTTCGTTGATCTTCTCAAGCAGCGGCGCCTTTTCGATCGGATCGCCGCCGAGGCCGACGCGCATGGGGTTGTGGTGAGCCAGGAGGCCCTCGATCCGGGCCTCGATCGTCTTGGCATCGGCCAGGTCGCAGACCCGGAGCGCGCGGCGGCCCACCTTGTCTTCATAGGCCGGGCCAATGCCGCGCCGCGTGGTGCCGATCCTGACACCGCCACGGGCGTCTTCCCTGAGGCCGTCAAGCTCACCGTGGAAGGGCAGGATCAACGCGCAGTTCCAAGCGATGGTGAGCTTATCGGGGGTGATGGCGACGCCCTGCGCCTCCAGCCGGCCGATCTCGTCGACCAGCGCCCAGGGATCGACCACCACGCCATTGCCGATGACCGAACGCTTGCCCGGCCGGACGATGCCGGACGGCAGCAGGCTCAGCTTGTAGACTTCGCCGTCGATGACCAGGGTATGACCCGCGTTATGGCCGCCCTGGAAGCGGACCACCACATCGGCGCGCTCCGACAGCCAGTCGACGATCTTGCCCTTGCCCTCATCGCCCCATTGCGAGCCGACGACCACCACATTCGCCATTGTTCATCCTTCTTTTCGATGATGCGGCGTGCCGCTAAATCGTTGTAAACCTATGTCGAGACAGCAATACGATATTGCGAGGAGCGTCAGCGACGCGGCAATCTCGCGACCCGTGCTCGTTATTCTGTCTCGCCCACATCGTCATTCCCACGCAAGCGGGAATCCATGTCGAGGCCGGTCTGGATGCCCGTTTCCACGGGCATGACGGAAATCGTATCACTAGATTGCTTCGCTCCGCTCGCAATGACAGGTCATCCCAAACTCATTCCGCGTCATTCCGTCGTTCTGATCTTGCCGCCTTCGACATAGTGGCCGCAGCCGAGGCGCTTGGCCTCTTCGCGCGGCGAAGTCGCCGGCTCGAGCCCGCGCACGGTCCGCCAGCCACCCTCGCGGTAGCGCGCGGCCTGCCCGGCCTCGATTTCGAACGGCAGGTAAAGTTTATCGTCCGCCGGTTCCCGGTTCGAGGCGCCGGCGAGGCTGTCGAGATAGACGGAAAAGCCGCTCGCCGGCTCGAGCTTACCGTCGGGATGCTCGATCTCGTAGCGCCCGCC
>JAKSBY010000459.1 GCA_022360855.1 Sphingomonadales bacterium
ATGGTCGATTGATCGGCGGTCATCTCGGGGTGGCGTTCCCGCGTCATCTCCTTCTCGCCGGCGAACTCGACCAGATGCATCAGGAGCGGCACGTCGTATCGCTCGGCCAGGGCCTTGGCGGCCAGGAGCGGCTCCTTTTCTACCGTATAGGCGGCGTGCGGCGCCACCGCCGGCGTGATCAGCGGGTCGTCCTTGAAGGCCTTGATGAACTCTTCGGCATAGGCGAGGCCGCCATAGGGTTCGGGCGCATCGACAACCGGGAAGCCGATCACGGTTTCGCCCAAAACGCCGCGCAGCCCGACCTCCTTGGTGGCGCGCGCCACTTCGTCTTCGTGGTAATACATGTCGGCAAAGGTGGTGACCCCGGCGAGCGCCAGTTCGATGGCGGCCTGGCGCGCGGCGACGCGGATCAGCTCCCGATCCAAAAGCGCCTTTTCCAGCGGAAACATGACGTCGAACAGGATGCTCTCGACGGCGTATTCACCGAGGCCGCGAAACGCCACCATGGAGTTATGGGTGTGGAGGTTGATCATGCCCGGCATGACGATGCCGCCGGCGGCATCGATCACCTTGGGCGCCGTATGGGTCTCGAGGAGCTCGGCCCCGCCAACGGCCGTGATGTCCGGCCCGGTAACGACGACCACGCCGTCTTCGATCAGGCGCGCGTCGCCGTCCATGGTGACGACGATGCCGTTCTTGATAATGAGGTCGGCGTCTTCGGCGAACGCACAAGCGGGCAAAAAGAAGGCCAACAACGCAACGATACGAAAAGGCATACTCAATCCTCCCTGGAATGGGCCAGTTTGCCGGCGACATAGGTGTGTTTGACGGCGCGGTCGTCGCCCAAGGTGACGAGCACGAAGAGCCGTTCCTCAAGGCTTGTGCAGGCGGCCATGCGGCGCTTAAGAAGCGGAGTCGCGGCCGGGTCGAGGATGAGGAAATCCGCTTCCTTGCCGGGGGCGAGATTGCCGATCCTGCTCTCGGATTTGAGTGCTTTTGCCCCGGCCAGAGTCGCCAGATAGAAGAGCTTGAAGGCGTCCGGCCCCGCGCCTGCAAGCTGCCCCACCTTGTAGGCCTCGTTCATGGTCTGAAACGCGGAAAAGCTGGTGCCGGCGCCGACGTCGGTGCCGAGGCTGACGGTGATGCCGCTAGCCTCGGACTTGGCAAGTTTGAAGAGCCCGCTGCCGAGGAACAGGTTCGAGGTCGGGCAAAAGGCGATTGCCGCGCCGGCCTCGCCGAGCCGGCCGAATTCCCGGTCCGAGAGATGTATCCCATGGGCGAAGACCGAGCGGTCGGTCACAAGCCCGGCCCGGTCGTAAACGTCGAGATAATCGTGCGCCTCGGGAAACAGCTCGGCGACGGCGCAGATCTCGTCCGGGTTTTCGGAGAGATGAGTCTGCATGAGTAAGCCGTCGTGTTCGCGCATGAGCTGCCCGGCAAGCGCCAGCTGCTCGGCGGTGGACGTGGGCGCGAAGCGCGGCGTTACCGCATAGCCGAGCCGGCCCTTGCCGTGCCAGGCACGGATCAGCTCGCGGCTCTCCCGGTCGCCTTGTTCGGGACTTTGCAGAAGTGCGGCGGGCGCGTTCCGGTCCATCAACACCTTGCCGGCGACGAGCCGCATATTGCGCGCCGCCGCCGCCGTGAACAGGGCATCGACCGAGGTCTTATGGACGGTCGCGAAAACCAGCGCCGACGTGGTGCCGTTGCGCAGGAGTTCGTCGAGGAAGATCTCCGCCACCTCGGCGGCGTGAGCCGCGTCGGCAAAGGCCATTTCCGAGGGAAAGGTATAGCGTTCGAGCCAGTCCATGAGCCGGGCGCCATAGGCGCCGATGATGTCCACTTGCGGGAAATGGATATGCGCATCGACAAAGCCCGGCACGATCATTTCGGATTCGTAATGAGTGATCGCAGTGTCATCAGGAAGTCGTTGCGACTCCGCAACGAAGTCGCCGCAGGCGGCGATCTCGCCGTCTTCCACGACAATGAGCCCGTCCGCGTGGTGGCCGATCGCCTCGGCGCCGGCCGCCGGGTCGCCGCGCAGGTGGAATATCTCGCCGCGATAGGCTGCCGTCGCCATCGTCAGACCTCGATCACGATCTGGTCTTTCGGCGCCAGGCGTATCTCGTCCAGGTCGTCGCCCGGCCCGGCCCGGTCGATGACCAGAAAGTCGGAGACGCCTTCGAGCGCCAACGAATAGTGATGCCAGGTGCCGGGCGCGTAGTTGACCCCCTGATGGGGTGCGGCCGTGAAGGCCTCGATCCTGCCGGTGTTCAGCTCTCCCTGTCCGCCGACCACCACCAGATAGGGCCGGCCGGAAAGCGGAAAGAAGGCCTGGCTGGAGAGCGGGTGGCGTTCCATCAGCCTGATCGTGATCGGCCGGGGCGGTGGTTCGGAGCGGAAGATGCTGACCAGGGGCCGGCCGCCTTCGCGGGTCAGTTCGAGCCGCGCCAGATCGTGGAACCGTGTCGTGTGGCCCTCGTTGATGCGCCGCCGCTCGGCACCCTCCGCGGCCTCGATCACATCGCCATGGGGCGCGAACGCCGCGGCGGTCAGGGGCTTGGGGACCAGCCGGCGCGTCATTGCGCGGCGATCCAGGCGCCGAGCTGGGCGCGCTCTTCGGCGGTCATGCCGGTCTCGTTGCCGAGCGGCATGATGTCGGCGACCACTGCCTGCTCGTAGATCTTCTCGGCGAACTGAGTGATCTGCTCCGCAGTCTCCAGCATCACGCCCCCCGGCGGCGCGTCGAAGTCCGGATGCGCCGGGTTGGCGGCATGGCAGGAGACGCAGTGGTGGCCGACGATCGCCTGCGCTTGCGTGAAGCCGGCCGAGACGCCTTCGGTTAGCCCTGACTGATGCCGTTTGGTCGCCTCGGCGGCGAACAGCATGACCAGCAGAAACAACCCGGCCGCGACCAGTACGAGCCCGTAGCTCGCCCGGCCGACATGGCGCAGATTGAAATAGTGCCGGATGACGATGCCCGTCAGCGAAAGCCCGGCGAGCACCAGCCAGCCATAGGGGTTGGCAAAGGTCATCGGGTAGTGGTTCGAGACCATGATGAACAGCACCGGCAGGGTCATGTAGTTGTTGTGCAGCGAGCGCTGCTTGGCCTCGGCGCCGAGATAGGCCGCCGGCTCTTGCCCGGCGAGCATGGCGGCCACCGTCTTTTTCTGATTGGGGATGATCACCCGGAACACATTAGCGGCCATCACCGTGCCGACCATGGCGCCGATCTGCACATAGGCCGCGCGGTCGGAGAAGATCAGCGACAGGCCATAGGCCGCAGCGGTGAGCAGCAGGAACCAGACGACGCCGATTGCGAGATCGCTTTTTCCGAGGCGCGAGCGGCAGAGCCCGTCATAGACCAGCCAGCCGCCGATCAGACCCGCCAAGCTCAGGGCGACGGCCTGCCACGGGGTCAGCGCCAGCTTGGCCCGGTCGATGAGATAGAGCTCCGCGCCGAGATAGTAGATCAGAACCATCAGGAAGAAGCCGCTGATCCAGGTGAAATAGGCCTCCCATTTGAACCAGTGCAGCTCTTCCGGCAGCTCGTCCGGCGCCACCAGGTATTTCTGGTTGTGATAGAAGCCGCCGCCATGGACCGACCACACCTCGCCCTTGATGCCCTCTTTGGACCTAGGCGGCGTGCGCAGATGGTTATCGAGCCAGACGAAATAGAAGGACGAGCCGATCCAGGCGATGCCCGTGATTACATGCAGCCAGCGCACCGCCAGATTCAGCCAATTCAAGAGATCGATATCCATGAACACGGGTGCGCGGTTAACCTAAACGTTTAAGTCGCCTGCGAGTCTTCTACAACGGTTAGTAGTTCGGCAGCAACGGCGATGGCGATGACGCGCGGGTCTTTGCCCCGAGGCCCGCCCGCGCCGATGGGGCAGGTGAGCCGGGCGATGGCGTCTTCTGCGAGGCCGTCTTCGCGGTAGCGCTTCTCGAAACGCGCCCGTTTTGTGGCCGAGCCGATAAGGCCGCAATAGAGGATGTCGTCGCGGGCCAG
>JAKSBY010000285.1 GCA_022360855.1 Sphingomonadales bacterium
CTCCGCCACCAGCTTGATCTCGACCCGCGAGCCCGCAAATACGAGAAAATACGGTGACAGGTACCTTATTTCCGCCACTGGATTGCCGCGTCGCTGGCGCTGCTCGCAATGACGGAGCGCTGTTCCAAGCTACGCCGCAGGACGTCTAGGCCGCGGTGGCGGTGACTTCGGTCAGCAGGGCGTAGAGCGCGTCGCCGCTCTCGGAGCCGCGAATCTTTTCGCACATTTTGGTATCGCGCAGCAGACGGGAGACCCGTGCCAGGGCCTTGAGATGCTCGGCGCCGGCGTCCGACGGTGCCAGCAGGAGGACGATCAGGTCCACCGGGCGCTCGTCAAGCGCCTCGAAGTCGATCGGGTGGTCGAGCCGCGCGAAAATCGCCCAGATGCGGTCGAGCGCGGCGAATTTGCCGTGCGGAATGGCGACGCCCTGTCCGACGCCGGTGGTGCCGAGTTTCTCGCGCTCGAGGAGCGCCTCGAAGATTTCCCGGCTGTCGAGGCCGGTCATCTCGGCGGCGTGCTGAGCCAATTCCTGTAGAACGTGTTTTTTGCTTGAGGCTTTGAGCGCGGGCAGAATTGCATCGCGGCCAATCAGATCACCGATTTCCATCGCCGTCCGTCTTCCGTTTTGTTCGTGGCGTTTTTGTTCGTGGCTTCGCTATTTCCGGCTTCCCGAGCGCACCACCGGGGTGCTTCGAAACCGACTTAGTTCTTTCCTTCGGTCGGCGGATCGATCCAGCCGATGTGTCCATCGGTCCGCCGGTAAACCATATTGAGCCGATCCGTCTTGGCGTTCCGGAACATCATCGCCGGCGCCTCCGACAGGTCCATCAGCATCACCGCATCGCCTACGCTGACCGAAGGAATCTGAGCCCGGGTCTCGGCGATAATGATCGGCTGGCTTTCCGTCTCTTCCGCTCCCGCGTCATCGGCTTGAGCCAAGACATAGGCCTGGGCTTCAACGACCGGCAGACCATTTCGGGGAGTGGAATGGTGGTGGTTCTTAATGCGTCTCTTGTGGCGACGCAACTGCTTTTCCAATTTTTCGGCGGCCACGTCGAAGGCGCCATACACGTCCTCGCCCTGGCAGCGGCTTTGCAGATTGATGCCCTGCAAGGGGTGCAGCAGGCAGTCGACCGCATAGAACGGCCCGTCCTTGGAGACGGTCACCGAGCCGTCGATACTGCCGTTGAAAAACTTGTCTGCCAGGGTGTTGAGCCGTTCCTCGACATGGGAACGAAAGGAATTGCCGATATCGATATGCCGTCCGGTAACCTGGATATCCATAAGCCTCGTGGGTCCTTGGTCGTGTCGACTCGGGAAAGGCATGCCGGTATCCGGCGCCACCGAGTCTCACCGCCATCATAGCACAAACCGGGCAGGCTTCGGTTAACGCCAATGATTGTAGGGGTCGGGCAGCCGTCAGCTCATGGCCAGACGCTTGATCCGCCGCCGCTCGACGCTGGAGGGGATGCGCAGCGCCTCGCGGTATTTGGCGACCGTGCGCCGGGCGATCTCGATGTCTTCGCCGCGCAGGATATTGACGATCTTGTCGTCCGACAGAATCTTGCTCGGGCTCTCGTCGTCGATCAGTTGCTGGATTCGCCTGCGCACCGCGGTCGCCGAATGCGAGTCGCCTTCGGTTGACGCCGGGATGGCCGAGGTGAAGAAATATTTCAGCTCGAAGATGCCGCGGTTGGTGGCGATATATTTGTTGGAGGTAACCCGGCTGACCGTCGATTCGTGCATCTCGATCGCTTCCGCGATGGACCGCAAGGTGGCGGGCTTGAGGGCCTTGATGCCCTCGGTGAGGAAAGCGTCCTGCTGACGGACGATCTCCATGGAGACTTTGAGGATGGTGCGCGCGCGTTGGTCCAGGGCCTTGACCAGCCAGTTGGCGTCGGACAGGCAATCGGCGAGATAGGCCTTGTCCTCCGACTTGCCGGCCATGGTGTTGAGCTCGGCATAGTATTTCTTGTTCACCAGAACCCGGGGCAGCGTATCGCTGTTCAATTCCACCGCCCACGCGCCGGTCGGCGTCTTCTTGACGAAGACATCGGGCACGACGGGCTGCACCGGCTCGCCGCCGAAAGCGAGGCCCGGCTTCGGATTGAGCTGTTTGAGCTCCGAGATCATATCGGCCAGATCGGCGCGGCTGACGCGGCAGAGCCGCCTGAGCGCGGGCAGTTCCTGACGCGCCACCAGGTCGAGATGCTTGAGCAGCATCTCCATGGCGGGGTCGAACCGATTGCGCTCCTTAAGCTGCAGTTCCAGGCATTCGGCGAGGTCGCGGGCAAAGACGCCGACCGGGTCGAGGCCCTTGAGCTCGCCGAGCACGCGCGCCACATCCTGTTCCTTGCATCCGAGCCGCTCGGCGACGCGCCCTGGGGATTCCATCATATAGCCGGCCTCATCGATGCTTTCGACGAGATGCGCGGCGATGAAGCGGTCGGCCGAATCGGGCACGACCAGCAGCATCTGTTCGATCAGATGATCGCGCAGGCTGATGGTTTCGCGCAGCGTCTGCTCGATGGCGGCGCTCGGCGCCTCCATGCCGCCGGCAGACGGGCCGGGAGACGCACTCATGCCTGTGTCGCCACCGACCGGAGCTTCCGACGGGCCGTCATTGTTGAACACATTTTCGCTGAAATCGGCGTCCAGCGGCTCGTCGCCGGCATTCGATTCGCTCAGCCCGCGGTCGGCCTCGACCATGCCGCTGGCGGGCTCGAACTCGGCGTCCGGTGCGTCATCGCCGCCATCATCGGCGCGCGAAGATATCTCCGCGCTCTCCTGCTCGCTCCCGCGCTCGCCGTCACGCTCGCCCTCACGCTCGCCCTCTCGCTCGCCCTGGGCCTCGCCGCCGCTGTCTTCCATCTCCAGAAGCGGGTTCTTCTCGACTTCCTGGGAGAGAAAGTCCGACAGATCGAGATTATTCATCTGCAACAGCTTGATCGCCTGCTGCAGCTGCGGCGTCATGACGAGCTGCTGGGTTTGGCGGAGATCCAGTTTTGGGGTCAAAGCCATGGCGAGCTACAGCGAAAAACGCTCCCCGAGATAGACCCGCCTGACATCCTCATTGGCCAGGATCTCGTCGGGCGTGCCTTCGCTCAGCACATGGCCGCCGAAGATGATATAGGCCCGGTCGATGATATCGAGAGTCTCGCGCACATTGTGGTCGGTGATCAAGACGCCGATGCCGCGGTCCTTGAGATGGACCACCAGGTCACGAATGTCGGAAATGGTGATCGGGTCGATGCCGGCAAAGGGCTCGTCCAGCAGCATGATGGCGGGCCGGCCCGCCAGCGCGCGGGCGATCTCCACCCGGCGCCGTTCGCCGCCGGAGAGCGCGATCGCCGGCGCATCGCTGAGATGGGTCAGCGAAAACTCGTCGAGCAGATCGTCCAGCATCGCCATGCGGCGGTCGCGGTCGCGCTCGACCAGCTCCAATACGGAGAGCACGTTGTCGGCGACGCTCAGCCCGCGAAAGATCGACATCTCCTGCGGCAGGTAGCCGATGCCGAGCTGGGCGCGGCGGTACATGGGCAAACCGGTGATGTCGGTGTCGTCGAGCAGGATGCGGCCGTGATCCGGCGCCACGAGGCCGGTCACCGAATAGAAGCAGGTGGTCTTGCCGGCGCCATTAGGCCCCAAAAGACCGACCACCTCGCCGCGCTTCACGTTGAGCGAGATATCGCGCAGAACCGGCCGCTTGCCGTAGCTCTTGCCGAGCTCGCCGACGACCAGCCCGGACGGCTCGGCCACCCCCGGGCGCATGTCCCGGGCCTTGCCGTTACCGCTTCGCGGCGTCGCTTCGGTCGTTGCCAACTCGATTTCCATACAGACTGGAGACTCCCTTTGCGCCCGATTCAATGCCGTTGCCATTAAAAAATCGTGATCGAATCGCGAAATTGGCGCAATTTATGCATGTCGACCCGAATTCGCAGTGTAGGCGTTCGGATTCGCTTTGCCTAGTCGGGGTTTGGAGCGGTCTTCGGGAACTCGCAGCCGGGTCGCGTGCGAGGAAAAACGAGCCGAATCCGGTGCGGCCTTCCAATGCGCGCTATTGTTTTTCCGGCAGGGTGAAGGTGCCTTTGACGCGGTTTGTGTCGTCGCCGTCGTTGGCCGGTGCGCCGTCGATCTTGGTGATGCCGCTTTCAAGGTCGAGCTCGAGCCGTTCGCCGGTAATCACCGTATCGCCGCGGCTCAGCATGACCGCGCCGCCGAGAGTCACCAGCCGGCGCTCCACGTCGTAGACCCCCCAGTTTCCCTGTGCGGTTTCGCTCGGCGAGTTCAGCGCCACGCCGCCGGTGGCGTCGAGCCGCGAGATCGTCGGATTGGTCGCCCCGTCGGTGGTCTCATAATAGACGATGAGCTCTGCCGAAGTCAGCTTGAGATCGCCCTGCACCGCTTCCACAGCGCCCTTGAAAATGGCCTGGTTCTCTTTCTGCTTGACCTCGAGCCGGTCGGCGGTGATGTCGATGGGCCGGTCGGTGTCGTGGTCCTTGAGGGCCGAAATCTCCTGTGCCACAGTACCCGGCATGCCTACCGCCAGCACCATGGCGAGAAACGCCCCCGTAATCAATTGCCGTGCCATATCTTCAGGTCCTATTGCCGCGCTCCGTTGCCGAAGAGCGGCAGATCGAGCCGGCCGGTCGGATCGACCCGCATGCGCACCCCACCTTCGAAAATCGCCACCGCCTCGTCAACATGGATTTCGAAGCTCTGCGCCACAAAGGAGCCGAGCGGTCCCGAGCCAGCCACGGCCGCGTCCGAGCGGGCGATCTTGCTGTCCAGGTTCATCACCGCCGCGCGCGCCGTGAAGCGGTTGCCGTCGGTGGTCTCGATCAGCACGTCGCCGTCCAGCCTGAGCTCCTGATCGTCGGGCAGGAAGAGCCCGGAATCCGAGAACAGCAGCGCCTTGGTCTGGGCATCCAGCTCCATTTCGCCGGTGATGCCGCTGAGCGTGATTTGCGGATCGTCCGGCGAGGCCTGCAGGCCGGACTGCGCGGCGATCTGAAAGAACCGGCCAAGCGAATCGGTGCCGCGGTAGCTTGGATTGACCATGCGTACCTGGTCCTGACCGACGGCGATGTCTTCCTGGCTCAGGGTGAAGCTGACTTCGCGATCGCGCAGGCTCGGGAACAGAATGACGAGGAGTGCAAGCAGGACCGCTATGGCGGGCAACAGGCGGCGCATCCACACGATGAAAGCGTCGTAGAGGGCCCAGGAGGCGGCCTGGCGGCGTGACTGGGCGGGCGACGCCATCACGCCTCAGGAATGCGCGAAGATATCGACGTCGGCCCAGCCCGCGAGATCGAGCTTGGCGCGGGTCGGCAGAAACGCAAAGGCCGCATCGGCGAGGGCGCCGCGGTCGTCGCGCGCCAGCCGTTCGTCGAGCGCCTCGCGCAGCCTGTGGAGGTGGAGCACGTCCGATGCGGCATAGTGAAGCTGTGCGTCCGACAGCGTCTCTGCGCCCCAGTCTGAGGTTTGCTGCTGCTTCGAGATGTCCACGTCCAGAAGTTCCTTAACCAGATCCTTGAGCCCGTGCTTGTCGGTATAGGTGCGGGTCAGCCGCGACGCGATCTTGGTGCAATAGACCGGCGCCGTCTCGACATCCAGATAATGCAGCAAGACCGCAATATCGAAGCGCGCATAATGGAAGATCTTGGTGATTTTGGGGTCGGTCAGCAGCGCCTTGAGATTGGGCGCGTCGTAGTTGCCCTTGGCGAAGCGCACGAGATGGGCGGTGCCGTCGCCGGCGGAGAGCTGCGCCAGGCAAAGCCGGTCGCGCAGAGGTTCCAGACCTAGGGTTTCCGTATCGACGGCGACGCTGGCGCCGAAATCGAGGCCCGCGGGCAGGTCGCCTTCATGAAAATGGATGGTCATGCCGAGCGGTCGCCCTGCGCCACATCGCGCGTGGCGGCTCGAAGCGGTTTCAATGCGGGGTCGATTATCGCACCATCCTCCGGTTTCGTTGAGATGGTGCCCAGGAGAAGACTCGAACTTCCACGGGCTAATGCCCACTAGCACCTGAAGCTAGCGCGTCTACCAATTCCGCCACCTGGGCCGTGGTTCGAACAGCGGGCTTGGCTACCTCCGGCCCGCCGCCATGTCAACCCCTCGCACCGCCTGAGCGGCCGCGTTTGCCGAGCCCTGGCCCCCAGGGCTTCGCGATCATGCCGCTAAACGCGACGCGAGCTTTCTTAAGCCAATCGCCTCGATGTCGCCGGCTACTGGATAGCTTTCGTCACCGGAATAGACGATGAATGTCTGATCGGGTTTGAGATCCGTTTTGGCAGCGATCAATCCCTTCGAAGGTTTAGGCGTCATGCCGCGTTTTATTTCTATGCACCATCGCCCTTTTTTTGCGCCAAGGTCGAGGACGAGATCGACTTCCGCGCCGGCGGCGGTCCGATAAAAACTCGACAAGGCGCCGCGCGCCGATGCGAGGAGCGTTTCTATGACGAACCCTTCCCAGCTGTGCCCGGCCACAGGGTGGCCCAACACATCTTCCAGGGATTCCAGCCCCAACAATGCATGGACGATGCCGGAATCCCGAACATAGACCTTCGGAGACTTCACGAGACGCTTGCCGACATTGGCGTGGAGCGGCTCCAGGCGGCGAACCAGCAGCAAATCAACGAGGAGATCGATATAGCGCGTCACCGTCGGTGAAGAGACTTCAAGACCAGCGGCGAGTTTTGAGGCGTTGATGAGCTGCCCCTGATTATGAGCGAGCATCGTCCACAGTCGGCGGAGCGTTTCCGCCGGCACGCGCGGACCGAATCGCGGCACATCGCGCTCCAGATAGGTGCGAATAAAGTCGTGCCGGAGTGCGAGGCTGTCGGCGTCCGTCGCTGCGAGAAAACTGTCGGGAAAGCCGCCGCGCACCCATAGCCGGTCTTGCTCTTTGCGGTCGTCGCCGACTTCCAGTGCTGAGATCGGCGTCATGTCCACATAAGCGATCCGTCCGGCGAGGGTCTCGCCGGATTGGCGCAACAGATCTATCGATGCCGAGCCCAGGATCAAAAACAGCCCGGTTCGCCGGCCTTTGCGACGGGCGCGATCGATAACGCCTCGAAGGATTTTAAAGAGTTCGGGCGCACGATGGATTTCATCGAGAATGATGAGCTTATCGCTGAATTGCTCGAAAAAGAGTTCCGGCGCTTGCAGCTTCGCCAAACCTTCGGGCGCTTCCAGATCCAAATAGACCGATGACGTTTCCTCGCCGATTTTTTGGGCCAGCGTCGTCTTGCCTACCTGCCGCGGCCCAATCAGGGCGACGGCGGCTTGTCGGCCCAAGGCTTCGCGCAGGGCGGTCTCTGCCTGCCGATCAATCATCCTTGTAAATCTAATATAAGATATTAAAAATACAAGGATAAAAGGCAGCCCGGCTCTACCGATTCGACTCCTGGGCCGGGATTGGCCAGCAGCCGCGATCCTCGATTGCCTGGGAAAAAGGCGGCCGCTATAGTCTGGGCATCCGAGGTAGGGCGGCCAGATACGGGAGGCGCCTGGTGCCACGATTGGTGACGGTTTTCGGCGGGTCCGGCTTTGTCGGCCGCTATGTGGTGCAGCGGCTTGCCGAGCGTGGCGACCGCGTGCGGGTGGCCGTGCGCCGGCCCAACGAGGCGCTGTTCCTGAAGCCGCTCGGCGACGTCGGCCAGGTGCAGACCATGCAGGCGAATTTGCGCGACGCCGCGTCGGTGGCCAATGCGGTGGCGGGCGCGGATGCGGTGATGAATGCGGTTGGCATTCTGTTCGAGAGCGGCAAGCAGAAATTCTCGGCCATTCAGGCCGAAGGCGCAGGCACGGTCGCGGCCGCGGCCAAGGCGGCCGGCGTGCGGACGGTCGTGCACGTCTCGGCCATTGGCGCCGATGCCAATGGCCGGGCGAAATATGCCGCCAGCAAGGGCCGTGGCGAGGCGCTGGTGACCGAGGCTTTTCCCGAAGCCACGATCCTGCGCCCGAGCATCGTTTTCGGCCCCGAAGACGATTTCTTCAATCGCTTCGCGGCGATGGCGCGCCTGTTCCCGGTGATGCCGCTTGTCGCCGGCGAGACGCGGTTTCAGCCGGTCTATGTCGGCGACGTGGCCGATGCGGCCGTGCTCGCGCTCGACGGCGGACCGGGCGTGGCAGGACGCACCTTCGAGCTCGGCGGCCCGAAGACCTACAGCTTCCGCGAACTGCTGGAACTCGTTATGGTCGAGACACAGCACCAGCGGCCGCTGTTTCCCGTGCCGCGCTTTATGGCCGTGATCCAGGCGTTTTTCCTGCAAGCGCTGCCCAACCCGCCCCTGACGCCCGATCAGCTCAAGCTCCTGGAGAACGACAACATCGTTTCCGACGATGCCCGTTCCTTTGCCGAGCTCGGCATCCGGCCGACGCCGGTTGAGGCCATCGTGCCCGCCTATCTCTGGCGTTTCCGCCCCAAGGGCCAGTTCTCGGAAAACGCGGTTTAGAAAAAGATCAGGAGCCCGAGCCCGAGGGCGATGCGGTAGACCACGAAAATGGTCATCGAGGCGCGTTGCAACCATCGCATCAGGAAGGCCATGGCGCCGAGCGCGGCGATGAAGGTCAGGAGCCCGGCGATGATCGCGTCGCGTTGCAGCGCGGCGGGCGCCTCCGCCAGATCGAGGCCGACCAGGAGCCCGGCGCCGGCGATGGCCGGGATGCCGAGCAGAAATGAGAAGCGCGCCGCCTCCGGGCGCGAAAAGCCAAGAAACCGCGCCGCGGTCATGGTAACGCCCGAGCGCGACGTGCCGGGCACCAGCGCCAGCGCCTGGGCGCAGCCGACGATAAGCGCGTCCTTCAGGGTGATCTCCTCGTAGCGCCGGGTCTGGGCGCCGAATCGGTCGGCTAGGAACAGGAGAATGCCGTAGAAGATCAGGGTGCCCGCCACGAGGTCGCTGGAGCGGAACAGCGCCGGCACGTCGAACGCCTTGAAGGCGAGCCCGACGAGGCCGGCCGGGACGGTACCGGCCAGGATCAGGAGGAACCAGCGCCGCTGCTGCCTGGCCTCGCCGATGCCGACGACGCTGAGGCCGCCGCGGCCGAGCGCCACGGCGTCGCGGAAGAAATAGGCCAGGATCGCCGCCAGGCTGCCGACATGGACGGCAACATCGACCATCAGGCCCTGGTCCTGCCAGCCCGTGAGATACGGCACCAGGATCAAATGGCCGGAGGAGGAGATGGGAAGGAACTCGGTGACGCCCTGAATGACGGCGAGGAGGAGCAGCTGGAGGAGCGTCACGGCGGGAGCCTCGTTGCGATGTCCCGGCTCACCTATCCCACCCGGCCGGCGCAGGCAAGCCGAAACCGGTCACCCATATTGTCCCAAAATGGTAAGAAATGGACCCTAAGCCCTTGAGAGTATTCAGGTCAGGTAATTGCCAATCGTTGATTCGTTCAATTTAGGACAGTATAACTGACCCTATAAGCGATTTTTGCTCGCTTTGGCGGCTTTTCGATGCTATGCTGCCGCCTGCCAACGCAATCATATCACAAAATGCGCACCGCGACCGGCACAGGCGGCGCGTTTTGACAAAGCTAAAGGGCACTGCAGCGACCTTGGTGGGGACAAGGCGACGGGCCCCCACGCTGTGTGCGGCCGGAGTCCGACGGCCGAGACGTCGATTGGATAGGGTTTGGAAGCGATGACGGAACGGATGCTGAAATTCGTCGATACCGGCCAGGGCATGCCGGACAAGCGCGCCGCCGGCGAGCGCGTCGGCGATTTTGACGAAATCTACAAGGAATTTGCCGTCAAGCGCGCCGAGGAGCAGGCGGCGCGCTGCTCGCAATGCGGCGTGCCGTTCTGTCAGATTCACTGCCCGCTGCACAACAACATCCCCGACTGGCTGCACCTGACCGCCGAGGACCGGCTGGAAGAGGCCTATGAGGTCGCGTCCTCGACCAACAATATGCCGGAGATTTGCGGCCGCATCTGCCCGCAGGACCGGCTCTGCGAGGGCAATTGCGTCATCGAGAAAGGTTTCCAGTCGGTAACCATCGGCGCGGTGGAGAAATTCATCACCGAGACCGCCTTTGACCGCGGCTGGGTCAAGCCGGTCAAGCCGCCGCGCGAGCGCGACCAATCCGTCGGCATCATCGGCGGCGGGCCAGCGGGTTTGGCGGCGGCGGAGCAGCTGCGCCGCAAGGGCTACCAGATCGACGTCTACGACCGCTACGACCGCATGGGCGGGCTCCTGATCTACGGCATCCCCAATTTCAAGCTGGAAAAAAGCGTCGTCGAGCGCCGCACGCGGCTCTTGGCCGATGGCGGCATCCGCCTGCACACCGATTTCGAGGTCGGCCGCGACGCGACCCTGGAGGAGCTGCGCCAGAAGCACGACGCGGTGCTGATCGCCACCGGCGTCTACAAGGCGCGCGAGGTCAAAGTGCCGGGCGTGGGCCTCGGCAACATCTTCCCGGCCATGACCTATCTCACTGCCTCCAACCGCAAAGGCCTGGGCGATAAGGTCCCGGACTTCGACGACGGCACGCTCAATGCCGCGGGCAAGCGGGTGGTCGTTATCGGCGGCGGCGATACGGCGATGGACTGCGTGCGCACCGCCGTGCGCCAGAACGCACGCTCGGTGAGCTGCCTCTATCGCCGCGACCGGGCCAACATGCCGGGCTCGGCGCGCGAGGTGCACCATGCCGAGGAGGAAGGCGTCGAGTTCGTCTGGCTGACCGGGCCCGAGGCCTTTGTCGGCAAGCCGAATGTAAAAGCCGTGCGCGCCTTTCGCATGCGCCTCGGCGCGCCCGACGCGACGGGCCGGCAAGCGCCGGAGCCGATCTCCGATTCCAGCTACCGGCTCGATGCGGATCTGGTGATTCTGGCGCTCGGCTTCGACCCGGAGGATTTGCCCGTCATGTTCGGCGCGCCGGAGCTGGACGTGACCCGCTGGGGCACGGTGAAGGTCGACCACGAAACCATGATGACCAATCTGGACGGCGTGTTCGCCGCCGGCGATATCGTGCGCGGCGCCTCGCTGGTGGTATGGGCAATTCGTGACGGGCGCGACGCGGCGGAGGCCATCCACCGCCATATCATGGCGCGGGCGGAGCCGGCCCGGGTGGCGGCGGAATGACCCGGCACGACAGTCTGCACCGGCCCGGCCCCATCGGTCTCTATGACCCGGCCGAGGAGCACGACGCCTGCGGCGTCGGCCTGATCGCCGCCGTCGACGGCCGGCCGAGCCGGCGCATCGTCGAGGCCGGTATCGAGGCCCTCAAGGCCGTCTGGCACCGCGGCGCGGTGGACGCCGACGGCAAAACCGGCGACGGCGCCGGCATCTATCTGCAGATCCCGCAAGATTTCTTCAAACGCCATGTGGAGCGGACCGGCCACGAGCCCAGGGATGGCCGGCTGGCGGTCGGCCAGGTGTTTCTGCCGCGCGCCGATCTTGCCGCGCAGGAGCGCTGCCGCACCATCGTCGAGACCGAGATCCTGAAGTTCGGCTACTACATCTATGGCTGGCGGCAGGTGCCGGTGGACGTCTCGGTGATCGGCCAGAAGGCGCAGAACACGCGCCCCGAGATCGAGCAGATCATGATCGCCAATTCGAAGGGCGAGTCCGACGAGACCTTCGAACGCGAGCTCTATCTGATCCGCAAGCGCATCGAAAAGGCCGCGCTCGCCGACAACATCAAGCATTTCTACATCTGCTCATTGTCGTGCCGGTCGGTGGTTTACAAGGGCCTGTTCCTGGCCGAGCAGCTCTCGGTGTTCTACCCGGATCTCTGCGACGAACGCTTCGTCTCGTCCTTCGCCATCTATCACCAGCGCTACTCCACCAACACGTTTCCGGAGTGGTGGCTGGCGCAGCCCTTCCGCAACTTGGCGCATAACGGCGAGATCAACACCATCCGTGGCAATACCAACTGGATGAAGAGCCACGAGATCCGCATGGCCTCGCTGGCCTTTGGCGACGATTCGGAAGACATCAAGCCGGTCGTGCCGCTGGGCGCCTCGGATTCCGCGGCGCTCGATTCAGTGTTCGAGGTTCTGGTCCGCGCCGGGCGCACCGCGCCCATGGCCAAGACCCTGCTGATCCCGGAGGCGTGGTCTAAGAAGGTCACCATGGCCGACCACCACCGGGCCATGTACGCCTATTCCGCCAGCGTCATGGAACCGTGGGATGGGCCCGCCGCGATTGCGGCCACCGACGGCCGCTGGGTGCTCGCCGGGCTCGACCGCAACGGACTTCGACCGCTACGCTACACCCTGACCCAGGACGGCATGCTGATCGTCGGCTCCGAGACCGGGATGGTGCCGGTCGACGAGGGCGAGGTGCGCGAGAAGGGCCGGGTCGGGCCGGGCCAGATGATCGCCGTCGACCTCGACGAAGGGCGCTTCTACCACGACCGGGAGATCAAGGATTTTCTGGCCGCGCAGCACCCTTTCCAGGACTGGGTCAAGGACTTCAAGTTCGAGACCGACGTGCCGGGCTGGCAGGGCGCCGAGCCGACCGCCTGCGACCGCGACCAGCTGCGCCGCCGCCAGCTCACCGCCGGCATCACCATCGAGGACCTCGAGCTCATCCTCCAGCCCATGGCCGAGGAGGGCAAGGAGGCGGTCGGCTCCATGGGCGACGATACGCCTTTGGCCGTGCTGTCGACGCGGTACCGCAACCTCGCCCATTTCTTCCGCCAGAAATTCAGCCAGGTGACCAACCCGCCGATCGATTCTCTGCGCGAATACCGGGTGATGAGCCTGAAGACGCGTTTCGGCAACTTCGCCAACGTGCTCAACAAGGAAAACCCGCAGGCCAATGTGCTGGTGATCGAGTCGCCGGCGCTTTCCAACCGCGAGTGGAAGGCGTTGAACGCGTTTTTCGGCGACGAGGCGGTGGAGATCGACTGCACCTTCGAGACGACTGCGGGCACCGCCGGCCTGCACGAGGCGCTGGACCGTATCCGCGAGGAGGCGGAAGAGGCGGTGCGCGCCGGCAAGGGCCAGCTCTTCCTGACCGACGAGCATCTCTCGCCGACCCGCGCGCCGGTGCCGATGATCCTCGCCGCGGGCGGCGTGCACACCCACCTCCTGGGCCAGGGCCTGCGCACCTTCGCCAGCATCAACGTGCGCGCGTCCGAATGCCTGGACACGCATTACTTTGCCGTGCTGGTCGGTGTCGGCGCGACCACGGTGAACGCCTATCTGGCGCAGGACTGCATCACCGATCGCCACGCCCGCGGGCTCTTCGGCGACGTCTCGCTGGAAGACTGCATCACCCGCTTCATCAACGCGGTCGATCAGGGGCTTCTGAAGATCATGTCCAAGATGGGCATCTCGATCATCAGCTCCTATCGCGGCGGCGCGAATTTCGAGGCGGTCGGCCTGTCGCGCGCCCTGGTTGCCGAGTTCTTCCCGGGCATGCCGTC
>JAKSBY010000456.1 GCA_022360855.1 Sphingomonadales bacterium
ATGGATTCGCCGATCAAGCAACTGTGTTTAGGCTGGTTTCCAGTTACGTTTTTCTTTTGTGATTTGATTGAGAGCGACGATCATTTTTCGCATGACGGCGGTGATTGCGATCTTGTGTGGTTTTCCGTTTTCTCTGAGATGTTTGTAGCATCCTGCGAAGGGGTCTTTTTGGGCTCTGATTGCGGCGAGGGCGGCCATGTAGAGGGTGCGCCGCAGCCGGCTGCGTCCGCCTGAGCATCGTCCTGTTTTTTGCCGGCTTCCGGACTGTCTGGGATGGGGTGCGACACCGGCGAGCGCGGCGGCCTGTCGGGCGGACAGGGTGCCGAGTTCGGGCATATCGGCGATCAGCACGGCAGCGGTGATGGGGCCAACGCCGGGCAGCGAGGTCAGGCGCTTGGCCTGTTCCTCGAGGGTGTCTTCGGCGGCGATTGCGGCGGCGATCTGTGCGGTCAGCTCTGCCTTCATGCGCAGGGCGTGCTGCAGTTGGCGTGTGGCGATCCGGCGTGCGGCGCCGCTCAGCCGTGTCAGATGGCCGCGCCACAGGGTAATCATGTCCAGACAGTGGCTGCGCAGCATGACCAGGTCGCGGACGGCATCGCTGTGTGGTCTGACATGGGTCGGTTTGCGTGTCTCGGCAACACAGGCGCAGGCCCGCGCGATCTTACAGGCATCAATGGGATCGGACTTGGCGCGCTGGCCGACCAAGCGGCCGAAGGCATGAACATCGGCCGGATGCAGCCGCCAGATCGCCTGCCCGCAGGCATGGGCCGCATGCAGCAGCGCCCGCTCATAGCCGCCCGTGGCCTCGCAGGCAAAGGCGGCGCCCGGATGGCGCGCCATCAAGGCAGAGGCCGCCTCAAAGCTGTTGGCGATGCGCTCCTGATGGCCGGTCGAAAGAATGTGAATGTCCAGATGATGCCGCGATACATCTACGCCGATAAAGCTGTTATACTCCGTCATGCTTTCACTCCCAGGCTTGTCATGCGGGGCCTGCCGCCCCAATCAACTGTTCGGGTCAATGAAAGCAGGCAGGGCCATGCTTGATCTCGGGCCCAAACACCCAGTCGGCAAAACGGCCCTCTGCCCGCCCCCGCGCAACAAAAGCGCGGGGGCTAAGCATAACAAACCTCAAACAGACAAGTCGGC
>JAKSBY010000326.1 GCA_022360855.1 Sphingomonadales bacterium
AGAAGCGACGCGGAAAGGAACAGCCCGACCGCACCCACGGCGGGCCACAGTTCGGGCCACAGCCGTTCGATGTAAAGCGCGGCGCGCGAAAGGCCGATGCGCCGCCGAAATCCCGGCCGCAACAACTCCGGTTCGCCTATCAGATCCGCAAGGTTACTCAATTCCGCCTACTCGGCTGCGCGCGATTCGCCCTCATTCTCCAACCAATCCGGCATTCTGTCGAGGTCGATGAGATCATCGGTGCCGATACGGGGACGAATGACGGAGAACCGGTCTCCCTTGACCAGCACCTCCGGTACCAGCGGCCGCGAGTTATAGGTCGAGGCCATGACCGCGCCATACGCGCCGGCGGAATGGATGACCACCAGATCGCCGGGCACAAGCGCGGCGGTCTCGCGGTCGCGGGCGAAGGTGTCGGCGCTCTCGCAGACCGGGCCGACGAAATCGGCCACCATCGTGGACGCGTCCGGGCCGGGCTCGCGGACGGGCTGGATGCCGTGATAGGCCTCATACATGGCGGGCCTCAGAAGATCGTTCATGGCCGCGTCCAAGATTACGAAACTGCGGCTTTCGCCTTCCTTAACGTAAAGCACGCGGGAGACGAGGATGCCGGCGTTTCCGGCGATCAGACGGCCCGGCTCCAGGATCAGCGAGCAGCCCGATTCCCCGGCGATGCGCCGCACCATGGCGCCATAGTCGTCCGGGTGCGGCGGCGGCGTGCCGGGTTCGTAGGGAATGCCGAGGCCACCGCCGAGATCGAGCCGGTCGATGGCATGGCCATCGGCGCGCAACGCCTCGATCAGCTCGACGACGCGATGAAACGCCGCCTCGAAGGGCTCGAGATCGGTCAGTTGCGAGCCGATATGGACGTCGACTCCGACGACCTCGATGCCGGGGAGCCGGCCCGCCTCGCGATAAGCCTCCCGCGCCCGCGACCAGGGAATGCCGAATTTGTTGTCGGACCGACCGGTCGTGATCTTGGCGTGGGAGCCGGAATCGACATCCGGGTTCACACGCAATGTCACCGGCGCGGTGGTCTTCAGGCCGAGGGCGATATCGTTCAGGAGACGGAGCTCGGGCTCGGACTCCACGTTGAACTGATGGATGCTGGCGCGAATCCCGGCGGCCATTTCACCGGCCGTTTTGCCGATGCCGGAAAAGACGATGCGTTCCGGCGGGATTCCCGCGACCAGGGCGCGGTCGAGCTCGCCGCCCGAGACCACGTCCGCGCCGGCGCCGAGCCGGGCCAGGGTACGGATTACGGCGACGTTGGAGTTGGCCTTGACGGCGAAGCAGATCAGCGCATCCAAACCCTCGAACGGCGCCGAGAAAACGCGGTAGTGGCGCTCCAGGGTGGCGGTCGAATAGCAGTAGAAGGGCGTGCCCACGGCCTCGGCGACCTGCGCCAGCGGCACGTCCTCGGCGGCCATCTCGCCATCTCTGTAGGCAAAATGATGCATCGGGCCTAATCCTCGGGCGGCTCGGGCGGTTGCTCGGCGGGCGCCGGGTCGTCCTCAATTTCACGCTCCTGAACGCGCTCGCTTTCGCCATAGCCCGGCAATTCCGTCGTGTCCTCATGGCCGGCAGGCGGGCGCAGCTCGCCCTTCTTGCCGCAGGCCGCGAGCATCGCAACAAGCGCGAGGATCAAGACGCCGCGCATCAGCCGAGCTCCTCGCGCGCCAGGGCGATTGCCTCGCGCACCCGCTCCGGCGCCGTGCCGCCGAAGCTCGTCCGGCTCGCCACCGAGCTGGCGACCGACAGGACGTCGAAGACACCCTCGGCAATACGAGGCTCAACAGCCTGCATGTCTTCCTGCGTCAGATCGGCGAGCGCGCAGCCCTTCCCGTCGGCCAGGGCGACGATGCGGCCGGTCACCTCATGCGCGGTGCGGAACGGCAGGCCGAGCGCGCGCACGAGCCAGTCAGCGAGATCCGTCGCCGTCGCATGGCCGCCGCCCGCCGCCGCCGCCATGGCCTCGGCATCGACCGTGAGGTCGGCGATCATGCCGGTCATCACCGCGAGCGAGGCGGCGAAGGCGTCGGTCGCCCGGAACACCGGCACCTTGTCTTCCTGCATGTCCTTGGAATAGGCGAGCGGCAGGCCCTTCATGACGACGAGAAGCGCCTGAAACGCGCCGGCGATACCGCCGGTCTTGGCGCGCACCAGCTCCGCGCCGTCCGGATTGCGCTTTTGCGGCATGATCGACGAGCCGGTGGTGAAGGCGTCCGACAGGCGCACAAAGCCGAAAGGCGCGGAGGAAAACACGACCAGCTCCTCGGCAAGGCGCGACAGGTGCGTCTGGGCGATGGCGAGCGCCGCCAGAAACTCGAGCGCGAAATCCCGGTCCGACACCGCATCCAGCGAATTGGCGGCGGGCGCGTCAAATCCGAGCGCATCCGCCGTCGCCTCCCGATCGATGGGGAACGACGTGCCGGCCAAAGCCGCGGCGCCCAGCGGGCACTCATTCAGCCGGCGCCGGCAATCGTCAAGGCGGCCGCGGTCCCGCTTGGCCATTTCGTAGTAGGCCATGAGGTGGTGGCCGAAGGTCACCGGCTGCGCCGTTTGCAGATGCGTGAAGCCGGGCATAACCGTCTCGGCGTGCTCGTCCGCCTTGTCCACAAGAACCCGTTGAAAGGTGACAAGCCCCGCATCCAATTCGTCGATGGCGTCGCGCACGAAGAGGCGGAAGTCGGTCGCCACCTGGTCGTTGCGCGAACGCGCCGTATGCAGCCGCCCGGCCGCCTCGCCGATCAGCTCGGCAAGCCGGGCCTCCACATTCATGTGGATATCTTCGAACTCGGCACGGAACGGGAAGTCGCCGCTCGCAATCTCTTCCGCAACACGATCGAGGCCGTCGGCAATCTCCTGGCAATCTTTCGCAGAGATAATGCCGGCGGCGGCCAGCATGGCGGCATGCGCCTTGGAGCCGGCGATGTCCTGCGCCCAGAGCCGCCGGTCGAAATCGATGGACGCATTGATCCGCGCCATCGCTTCCGCCGGGCCCTGGGTGAAGCGGCCGCCCCAAAGGGCGTTGACCGAGGAGGCCGGTTTCGTATTTTTGTTTTTCATTGAACAGGGTACGCCAGGATGTTGAACAGAGTCATCACAACGGCACTCGGGCTCGTTGTCATCATAATTTTCGCGGGCGCAGCATACCTTGAGTGGGCGGATACGGCAAAGGTTCAGGAGCTCAGGGATTTTGCCGTCGGCGACATGGCCGGATTTGAGGCCGTGGCCGAGCCGAGCCCGTTGCCGCCGGTCCGGCTGACCGACCCGGCCGGCACGCCGGTGATGCTGGATGATTACGAGGGCAAAGTGCTGCTGATCAACCTTTGGGCCACGTGGTGTGCGCCGTGCCGCCACGAAATGCCCGCCCTGGATCGCCTTCAGGAAGAGCTGGGCGGCGAATTCTTCGAGGTGGTCATCATCTCCCTCGACAAGGACGGGCCGGAGCTGGCCGAGCCGTTTCTTAAGGAAATCGGCATCGAGAACCTGACCTCGCTCTACCACCCGACCGGCGAGGTGATGGCCGCGTGGGGGATCACCGGCCTGCCGACTACGCTGCTGGTAAATGCCGACGGCCGGCAACTCGGCCGCACCGTCGGACCCGCAGTCTGGGACAGCCGCGACGGCCAGCGCCTGATGCGCAAGGCCGTCGCCGTCGGGCGGTAACACTTAAAAAGGGGAAAGAGGGGACGCTTCCCTTTTCTTGCATTCCGTTCGTGCTGAGCTTGTCGAAGCATGAACGGCCGCCACGCCCTTCGACAAGCTCAGCACGAACGGGGTTTCCACAATTTCGGATTTCCAAAAAAGGGAAGCGTTCCCTTTTTTTCCCTTTTTTATGCGTAGGGGTTCTTGCTGGTTTTGGTGCGCAGCCGCAGCGGCACGCCGGCGAGACCGTAGTCGCGGCGCAACTCGTTCTCCAGATAGCGCAGGTAGCTCGCCTTCATCTCCCGCGGCCGGTTGACGAAGATCACGAAGGTCGGCGGCCGGGTGCGGATCTGCGCCATGTAGCGGAGCTTGACCGGCCGTCCGCCGGAGGCCGATGGCGGCGGATGGTGGCCGGTGACGTCATGAAGCCAGCGATTGAGCTCGGCGGTGGCGATCCGTGCGTTCCAGCGCTCATGCGCGCCAAAGACCGCCGGCATCAGCCCGTCCAACCCCTGCCGGGTTAGCGCCGAGATTTGCACGATCGGCAGCCCCTTGACCTGCGGCAGCGATTTTTCAACGGCGCGCCGGATTTGGCGCCCGACTTCCAGGCGGTCTCCCACCGTGTCCCACTTGTTGACGGCGATCACGAGCGCGCGGCCCTCGCGGGCGACGAGCTCGGCGATTCGGGCGTCCTGGCGTTCGAAGCCGAGGTCGGCGTCGAGCAGCAGCACCACCACCTCCGCATAGCGCACCGCCCTCAACGCATCGGCCACCGAGAGCTTTTCCAGCTTGCCGACAACCTTGGATTTGCGGCGCAGCCCGGCGGTATCGAACAGCCGGATCTCACGCCCCTCATGGCACCACGGGATCGCGATGGAATCGCGCGTCAGACCAGCCTCGGGGCCGGTAATCAGGCGGTCCTCGCCGAGGAGACGGTTGATCAGCGTTGACTTGCCGGCGTTGGGCCGACCGACAATGGCGAGCTGCAGCGGGCGGTCCGGATCGGCCGCGTCATCCTCGAAGGCGAAGTCGAGATCGCCCTCGGAAGGCTCATCGGCCTTTGGCCCGCGCACCGCGTCATCGGCTTCCTCCGGCTCGACTTCGAGCAACTCCGCGTGCTCACGAATCGCCTGGTAGAGGTCAGCCAGCCCTTCGCCATGCTCGGCGGACACGGCGACCGGCTCGCCGAGGCCAAGGGCAAAGGCGTCATAGACCCCCGCCTCGCCGGCCGCGCCCTCGGATTTGTTGGCGATCAGCACGATGGGCTTGCCGCTGCCGCGGATCAGGTCGGCAAAATGCCGGTCCAGGGGCGTGATCCCGGCGCGGGCATCGATCAGCATGAGGACGATATGGGCCTCAGCCAGCGCGCGCTCGGTCTGCGTCCACATGCGCGCCTCGAGGCTGCCGGCCTCGCCCTCCTCCAGCCCGGCGGTATCGAACAGCGTGAAATTCAGATCGCCGAGCTTGCCCTTGCCTTCGCGGCGGTCACGGGTGACCCCGGGCAGATCGTCGACCAGGGCGAGCCGCTTGCCGACCAGCCGGTTGAACAGCGTGGATTTGCCGACATTGGGTCGGCCGATGATGGCAACGGTGAGCGGCATGGCATGGCTGGCGCGGCTGACTATCGGTAGGCGATCAGCTCGCCGGCATCCGACATCACGAAGAGGGTCTCGGCCGCGACCACGGGCGTGACGAAGCTGCCCTTGCCGATCCGCGTACCCGAGAGTACGCGGCCGTTATAGGGCGAGAGGGTCACGAGATAGCCGTGCGACGACAAGAGGATCAGCCGGTCGCCGGCCAGGACCGGGCCGGACCAGGCGATATTGTCGCGCAGTTTTTTCTGGTTCTTGTAGCGCTGCAGCTGGGTCACCCAGCGAATGCGCCCGTCGCGCGAGGAGACGCAGGCGACCTCGTTGTCGGCGGTCGTCACATAGATGAAATCGCCGGCCACCCAGGGCGTGTTGATGCCGCCGAGATTGATCTCCCAGACCCGCTCGCCGGTGCGGATGTCGATGGCGACCATGCGCCCGGAATGGCTGTTGGCGTAGACCCGGCCGCGGTCGATCACCGGCTGGCCGTCGATATCGGCCAGGGTCGCCAGCGGCGTCAGCCGCGCGGTGCGTGACAGCGTATCCTGCCAGGCGACACGGCCGTTTTCGACGCGAAAGGCGGTGAGCTCGCCCGACGAGAAGGCGGCAACGACGGTGTCGCCGAGCACGGCCGGACTGGCCGAGCCGAGGATGCCGGCGTTCTCCGGAAGCGCCGCCTGCTCCCAAATGCGTTCGCCGGTATTGGCGTTCAGCGCGAAGAGCTGATTGTCGTGGGTCTGGGTAAAGACCCGGCCGCCGGAGACGGTCGGTCCGGCGCGCAGCGGGATGCCGAAATCCTGGCGCCAAAGCTCGCGTCCGGAATTGGGGTCGAGCGCGGCGATGTAGCCGTAGCCGGTATTGACAAAGAGCTTACCTTCGCCATGCGCGGCGCCGCCGCCGAAGGCGACGCCGGATTTCTCCCGCTCGTGCTCGAACTCCACCTCCCATTCGACGCGGCCGGTCGCCGCGTCGATGGCGCGCGCGCGGCCCTTGGTATCCAGGGTGAAGACGGTGCCGCCGGCAACGACCGGTTCGCCGACAAGCTGGGTATAATCCTCCGACCCGCGTCCGATATCCGTCTCCCAGGCTTTGGACAGCTCGTCCGCCAGGGAGAGATGATACATGGCATGGGTCGGCACGCCGCCCGGCTGCGCCCAACTGGCGTTACGGTACGGCCGGGGGAGCGCGACCCTGATCTGGGCAATGGCCGGGTCGGCCTCCAACTGACGCTGGAAGGTGAGCACGGGAATACGCTCGCCGGGCAGCTTGGTCTGCTTCTTCTTGCTTCCCCCGCCGACATTGCCGAACGTCCCGCATCCCGCCAGCGCGAGGCTGCAGGCGACGGCCAGGAGGATCGGGGCTGCTTTGATCGTCATCTCACTTCACCTCTAGGGCCCGTTTGCGCCGGGCACTTCGGCGCCCGCGGCATCCTCCGGAATCTCTTCGTCGACCGTTTCCGGCTCGGGCTCGGGACCGACGACGGAGAGCAGCTCCTGCGCCCGGGTGCGCGTAGCCGGCGGCGCCTGCGGGTCGTCGCGCAAGGCAATGAGATGCGCCCGGGCCGAGTCCTTGTCGCCGTTGTCGATCGCCATCAGGGCCAGGAGCTCGGTGGCGGAAAAATACCAGGGCCGGCCCGGCACCGCCAAAGGCTCAAGCCGGTCAAACATCTGATCGTCGGTATCGTGGCCGTAGCCGTGGATCGCCGCCTGCAGCGAGGCCAGACCGCGCAGTTTCTCGTCGGCCGTCTCATCGGCGGCCACGGCGTCATAGGCGGCCACCGCCTCGGCCCGCTTGCCGGCTATGGCGAGCGCGCCGGCTTCGCGCAGCCGGGCCAGAGTTGCGTAGCCGGGGCCGAGCGCGGGAGCCGCCGACCCATAGGCTTCGGCCGCCTCTTCGGGTGTGACACCAAGGGCCGATTGCGCGACCTCTGCAAAGGCCGTCGCTTCGGCGAGCCGCCTCTTCTCCTCCTCGCCCTGCCAATAATCCCAGCCGGCCCAGACGATCAGAACCACCCCGAGGCCGATGAGGACCGGCGGGCCATAGCGTTTCCAAAGCTCGATCAGCCGCTCGCGGCGAACGTCTTCGTCCACCTCTTGGAAGATATCAGCCAACTCGCGCGACTCCCCGGCGTTTCGCCGTTTCTAACTCCGGCCGGACCGGTGCCCGGCACCCGCCTCGGCAAAGGCGGCGCGTACCATACCGAAGGGGGTTTTTACAAGCAAACCCGGAAACGGGGCAAAAATGGGGCCTCCTATGGCCATAACCAAGGATTATGATAAGATCATGGGGCGCACCACTTCGGGAGGGCAATATGACACCTTTGGAGATCTTCGGCCTGCAATTCGTCATGAGCGTTCTTGTGGTTTCGCTCATTGCCAAATTCTACGTCGCGCCATGGCTGGCGCAAAAGTCGACCAACGACGCGCTGATGATCCTGCTGGTGCCGCATATGTTCCGCCATATCGGCATGTCCTTCCTGGTGCCGGGGCTCGTCGGGCCGAGTCTGGCCGGCTCGTTTGCAGGCGCGGCAGCCTATGGCGATCTGATCAGCGCGTTCGCGGCGGTCATCTGCGTGATCGCGCTGCGCATGGGCTGGGGCTTTGCGATCATCCTGGTCTGGCTCTTCAACATCGTCGGAACCGTGGACCTGATCAACGCGCTGCGCCAGGCCGAGGTCATCCCGCAACTCGGCGTCACCTGGTTCATCCCGACCTTTATCGTGCCGGTCCTCCTGGTCAGCCACGCCATGATCTTCGCGCGGCTGCTGAAGAAAGGGGATTAAAGCACTTTGCGCCCCTATTGAAACAACTCGCCGCCATTGCGAGGAGCGCCAGCCACGCGGCAATCCAACTCTATTTCGGTGACAGTTACCTTTTTAAGGGCATTTTTTTAACCCATTGTTTTTAAATGATAAATAAAAAGGTAACTGTCACCGAAATAGGACCGTCGCTACCTTACGCTTGCTCACGGATGCTAGAACCGTTATTATAGGATAATACTACATTTAGGAATGCGAGATGAAGACGGTCTCCTTGCGTGAAGCGAATCAGGATTTGTCCAGGCTGGTGCGGGAACTTGAGGATTCGGGCGAAGACGTTCTGATCACCCGCCGCGGCACCCCGGTCGCGCGGCTGGTGCGCCACCGGCCGGACCGCGCGGCGGACCCGGAGTGGCAGGCCGCCTATGCGCGAATGGAGGCGCTGCTCAAGAAGGGGTTCCATCTGGGCGGCGAAGGCGTCGACCGGGACGCGCTTCATGATCGTTGAGGGCCGCTTTACGCTCGACACCAACATCCTGATCTATGCGGTGGACCTGGACGCTCCGCAAAAACGCGCCATCGCCCAGGACGTGATCATGAAGTCGGCCAGCCAGGATGCCTGGCTCACGGTGCAGGCGCTCGGCGAGTTCTTCCACAGCGTCACCCGCAAATCCATCGCCTCGGCGGATGCGGCAATCGCCTACACCACCGCCTGGCAGAAACTGTTCCAGATCGCGGCCACCGATCTCACCGCCTACAACGCGGCCACCGAAGCAGTACGGGACCACGGCCTCTCCTTCTGGGACGCCATGCTCTGGGCCACCGCCAAACAAGCCGGCTGCGCCCGCATCCTATCGGAAAACCTGCAGGCCGGCCGGAAGCTCGGCGGGATCGAGATCGTCAATCCCTTTGCGTGAGATCAGCGCCCCGCTCGGTCGATTTCCGGCAATCGGAAGGTCAGAACCTTGCCTCGTGGCCGGCTGATGGCCCAGACGCGGCGGGTGTCATCCGGGTCGAAGGCGAAGGCCTGGCCTTCGGCGGGCACGGCGACAGTGGCGATATGGAGCAGCGCGGGCCCCATCTTCGGAAACTCCAGCACATACATCTCGGGCCGGTCATGGCCCATGACGTAGAGCCGGCCGTCTGGCCCGACGGCACCGCCCGAGGCCGCCTGCGGCGCCATTCTGGCGAGGATCTGCGGCGGGAACATGAAGCCGCCGGTGCGCCGCCACGCCGCATCGAAGGTAACGACGGAGGCGTAGGTGTGGTCCTTGTAGGGCAGACCGGTTTCGTCGTCGTAATGGGCAAATCCGGCGATCCAGCCGCCCCCGTACCGGTCGAACCAGACCAGCGAGCCCGCGTCCATCACGCCGAGGCTCTTGCTATTTACATGCGTCATGGTCGCGGTATCGAAGATCTCGACCGAACTGGCCATGGGCAGCCCGGGGTGGTTGGAATTGGCGCAGAGAAGCCGCCCCGCCTCGGCAAAGCAGCTGTTGATATGGCCGATGGGCCCGCCCCGCTCGCCCACCCAACGGGCGATCAGCGCGCCATCCTCGCGGCTGTATTTGCCGATCACAAAATTGACGATGGCGTAGAAATGCTCGGAATCCGCCGCCGCGCCCTGGCGCGCCTCGATGGCCGGATATTCCGCGATTTCCTCGGCGGCCAGCATGCGCACGGCAGGCGGCACATACTGCCGGATGCCGTGCGCGGCCCAGGCGGCCTCGCGCACCTTCCTGTCGGATGCATCGTCGCCGGCGGCGGCCGGAGCCGCCGCCAGCAGGATGACGAATGCCGCAAGTCCTAAGCAGGTCCGTTTGCGCATGGTCTCTCCCTAGAACGTACCGTTGACGCCGAGCCAGAAGGTGCGGCCGAAGCGCGCATCCTCCTGCAGGAAGCGGGCGTCCGGGCCGGTCAGTTCGGTACGGCCGTTATCGGTGACATTCACCGCCTCGGCCACGAAAGAGAGGTTCTCGGTGATGTTGATACGCGCCTGCAGGTCGAGCTGGCCGCGGTCGTCCCAGAACTCGTCCCGATTGGGGTTGTTGGCGTTGAGCGAATCGAGAAACGCGCCCGTATAGTTGTAGGAGCCACGCACCTCGAAGTGCTGGTTGGCGTAGAACAGCGTGAGGTTGTAGACCAGATCGGGTTGCTGGAACAGCGTCGTCGTGCGGGTTAAGCCGTCGCTCAGGGGCACCACGAAATCCGTATCCAGCCACGTCAGGTTGGCGCCGACGCCGAGCCCGTCCCAGGGCGCCGGCAGGAACGAAAGAACCTGCTGATACTGCGCCTCGATGCCGATCACCTCAGCGCTGGCGGCGTTTTCCGGCTGCGTGACCCGGTCGAACGTTACCCCGCCCACGGTAATGTTCGCGTCCGTGGTGGTGAGCACGAAAATCTCGTCGTCAATATCCTTATAGAACACGCCGACCGATAGAATGCCGTCCGGAATGTACCATTCCAGCGAGGCATCCAGATTGGTCGACTTGCGCGGCTCCAGATCCGGGTTGGAGCGCGACAGCGTCAGCTCCGATCCGTCGGTGCCGGCGGTGAAGCCGCGGGTCAGGTCGCTGATATTCGGCCGGCCGATGGTGCGCGACGCGGCCAGCCTGACAACGACATCCTCGCGCACATCGAAGCGGGCAACGGCGCTCGGCAGGAAATTCGTGTAGTTGCCGGAAGCCTCCTCGCCGCCCACGGGTCCGCCGTTCCACTTGGTGTGCTCGATGCGCACACCGCCGGTTACCGAGCCCGGGCCGAAATCATGCGTGGCCTGCACATAGCCCGCATAGATCTGCTCGCTGGCCGTTGACGCGGAGGCAACCGTGCGCGTGTTCGTGAACGGATTGGCGTCGAAGAAGGCGTTGGCGGCCTCGGAATCGACCCGGAACAGGAATTTGTAATTGCCCTGGAAGTCCACATCGGCGAGGCCGTTATCCTCCGCGTCCGCCAGGCTATACGGCGTGTCGGAGACGAACCGGTTGAACTCGAAGCCCTCGTCCTTGTTGCGATCGCGATAGACCCCGCCGGCCTTGACGGTCAGGGCCTCGAAGTCGAACACGCCGTTGATGGCGGCTTCGTAGATCTCGTCGTCGACGAAACGGTCGAGCTCACCCCGGTTGGCGTGGGCGTAGTTGCGGGTATCGAAAAACCCTTCCGGATCCAGGGGAAAGGAGCGCGGGAAAAAGCTGCTGGTGTCGTAGCGCGCGCCGAAGGTGGGCGTTGTCGTGAAGCTCTCGGTGGATTCGGGATTGTTGAGCTCGGCGCCCGCGAAGGTCAGCCGCGCATCGAAGGTGGCGATGCCGCCGGCGCGCCACACCGCCTCGGCCTGGGCGTTGTAGATCTTACGGTCGAGCACGAACCGGCCAAGCCCGACAATGCCCTGCCCGTCCTCGGTGACGCCGGAGATGGGGGTCTGATCCGTGATCGTATCCGGCTGCGCGGAGCTGCCGCTGGTCCCCAGCTCGTAGCGGAACTCGTCGCGCCGCTCATCGTCGTTGAACTGGGTGTAAAGGCCGGACAACGTCGCCTCGAAGTCCGCGTTCGGCCGCCATTCCAGCTTCGCCGTGCCACCGATTCGCTGGCGCACATTGTTGTAGAAAAAGACGCGGTTGTTGGTGGGAACGATGATTCCGTTGCCAGCGCCGAGGCCGACATTGTTCCCGTCCGCGTCGAATTCCGTATAGTCCGCGTCGTCCACCTCGATCTGCGGAATCTCGAAATTGCGCACCGAATAATCGAAGCCGACGACCGCGCCGAACTGATCGTCCGAGCCGAACCGGGTGCCCGCCGCGAAGTTGGCGCGCCAGGGCTGCACCTTCTCGCCATCGTTCAAGGTGCCGCCGTCGCCGGCCTGCTCGTGAAAGCCGACAAAGGCGGAGCCGTAGAAGAACGGCGCCTTCTCCTCGAAGGCGCTCCGGGTGACCACGTTGATGGTGCCGCCGATGGCGTTACCGTCCAGCTCCGGCGTTGCCGCCCTGATGACCTCGAGGCGCGACAGCAGCGAGGCCGGAATGACGTCGAGAGGCACCGAGCGCGCCGAACGGCCGCGTTCGGGCGAGGCCACGATGCCACCGTCGATGGTCGTTCGGTTGAAGGAAGGATTCAGCCCGCGAATAACCGGGAACCGGGCCTCCGCCTGGTCGTTCTGGACGGCGACGCCGGTAATTCTACGGATAACAGCCGCCGTATTGAGGTCGGGCAGGCGCCCGATATCGTCCTGAACGGTCGCGTCGATGATATTGGTGGCGTTGCGCTTGGCGTCCACCGAACGCTGCAGCGACAGCGCCTGGCCGTAAACAACGATCTCCTCGGTCGGCTCCCCGATCCCGTCTTCCTGCTCCTGAGCAAATCCGGCGCCCGGCGCAATCGCAACCGCCCCGGCCGCGCAGGTGAGATACAGCGCCCAGCGCAGGCGATTGGACAAACGTATCCCTTCGTTCAGTCTTGAACTGCCCGTCATAATAACCCTCACAATGTACTTACTAATAGAAGCTGCGGTAGCAACTATATGATCAGTAGACGGGGTTTAATTCAGAATGAAGGCAGTTATTTTTCAGAAATATTAAATGCCATATTGCAGGGGTATATTTTACAGACTTAAGAAAAGGAGAGTTTATTACTTGAAATGCAATCTCACTATGACTGTCTACCCGCTCACGGTCTGGCACCCGGCCATTGCCGCAAGCTAGGCCTTCTGCCGCCCGCTCCGCTTCATCGCGTAGGTCTGTTTTTCGCCGG
>JAKSBY010000238.1 GCA_022360855.1 Sphingomonadales bacterium
CGGCTGGTGCCTTTCAGGAGCCGCGCCACGGTGCCGTCCAGGCCGTCGAATACGCCGGCGACGATCACGGCGACGATCGCCGCCTCCCAGCGCTCGTCGAGTGCGAAACGGATCGCGGTCATACCGGCCGCGAGCGCCAGGATGGTCATCACATTGGGCGCGATGGAGCGGATGGTGAAACGGCGGATGCGCCGCACCCGCAGGCGTTTCTCCCGGCCGCCGTTATCGTCGGGCCGTCCGAGCATCACGCCCGCCGTGCGACCACGGTTTCGCCGGCGATCATGGTCTGGCCTTCTCGCACGGCGGATTCGAAAGACGTGGGAAGATAGACGTCGACCCGGCTGCCGAAACGGATGATGCCGACGCGCTCGCCGCGGCCGACCGCATCGCCCGCCTCGGCCGTACAGACGATGCGCCGGGCAACGAGCCCCGCGATCTGCACGAAAACCAAGTCGTCTCCCGCCGCGGTCGTCATGCGGATCAGGTTGCGTTCGTTGTCTTCGCTGGCCTTGTCCAGCGACGCGTTGATGAAGGCGCCGGGGATGTATTTGACGTCAGTGATCTCGCCGGCCTCCGGCACCCGGTTCACATGTACGTTGAATACATTCATGAAGATCGAAATCCGGACTCGTTCCCCTGACATCCCTTCCAGTTCAGGCGGCAGCGGCGCGGTGCCAACCGAAAGCACGACGCCATCGGCCGGGCTGACCAAGACGCCCTCCCCTTGAGGCGGAAACCGTTCCGGATCGCGGAAGAAGTAAGCGCACCACGCGGTCAGCAGAACGCCGAGCCAGCCCAGAGGCTGCCACAGCAGGAAGAAGACCAGCGTGGCGACCGCGGAAATCGCGATGAAGGGCCGGCCCTCGGGGTGCAGAGCGGGAACGAATTGCAGTTTGAACGCCATGGTGCCTGCGCATTTTCAGATTCGGCGGCGGACTATGCGCAAATCGGCTGACGGTGTCAAAAGAGTTCCATCTTGGCGCGTGGCCGGAATTGACCCGGCGCAATGCGCCAGGCCAGGCCGGCCGGGAAAATCGCGGCGAAGCAGATGAGGTCCGGCGATGAAACACGAGCTCCAGCAAAAGATCCTCGACATTCTCCCGCGCTGTAAGGACATGACCGTGGCCACGGTACGCCCGGACGGGGCGCCGCAGGCTACAGTGGTTTCATTCGTGCACGATGGGCTGACCCTTTATTTCGGCTGTGGCGCGGAATCGCAGAAGGCGAAAAATATTGCTCAGGAGCCGCGGGTCTCGGTGACCATGACCCCGCCTTACGACGATTGGATGCAGATCGAGGGGCTGTCCATGGCGGCCACGGCTTCGGAGGTCATCGTGCCGAGCGGATTCGCCGAGGTCGGGCGCATGATGTATGAGCGCTTTCCTCAGATTGCCGATGTCGGCCCGGTCTCACCCGACGCGGTCAAGATCTTCCGGCTGCGGCCGGAAATCGTCTCGATCCTCGACTACACCAAAGGCTTCGGGCACACGGATCTGGTGACCGTCGGCGCCTCCGATATCGCCGAGACGCTGGAGAGCATGCGCCATCACTGGGTGGTTCCGGCGGATTAGGCTAGATTTGGCTTACCGCGGGGCGAATCGCGCGCGCTTTGGCGACCGCCATCTGCGCCTGCTCGGAGGCGAACATCTCCAATTCCTCGGTTTCCTGCTCGCAGACCGGAGCCAGGGCGAGGTCCATATACTGGTCGGCCCTTGGGTCCGCCTCGATGCGTCGCCGCATGCGCCGGTACTTGAGGACGAGGCCCAAAAACTGAATGTGCTTACGGAGAATCTCCCAGCCATAGCGAGGGTAAAAGACGAACGGGCTCTCGATCCCCAGCCCCGGTCGACGGTCGCGGCGGAATTTCAGACGGAAATAGCCGCCTTCCAGCGGGTGCACCTTCTCGAACGCGCTGCATCCCGAAAACCAAAGGGCCATTTTGGCAACCCGCCCAAGCGACATCTTCTTGACATGCGCCCGGCGCATCAGGGTCTCCACATGCTCTGGCGTGTAGTAGGCCCGCCAGACCTCGTCATAGGTGCCCTTCAGCTCTTCATCCGACATCTTTGGGTGCGCCGTGGTCACGTAGTTGAGGTCGTATTTGTTCATGTCGGGCTCCATCCACACGCCCTGGTCATAGAGCTTGCGGTGATCGGCGGACCCCGGAAGCGGCGTCAGGATGAAGAACTCCAGAATATCGATCGGCAGTTCCCGTTGGATGATCTGGATGTCTCTGAGAATGCTGGCCCGCGTGTCGTTCGGAAAGCCGATGATGTAACCCGCGAAGGTCATGACACCGGCATCGTGCCAAGCCTGCAGCATCTCGCGATATTCGCTGATCCGGTTCTGCCGCTTGGACGCGCCGGCAAGCGCATCGGGATTGATATTCTCGAGGCCGATGAAGACCTTGGCGACGCCGGCGCGCGCAGCCTTCTCCACGAATCCGGGGATCCGGTGGCAGAGCGTGTCGACCTGGATGGTAAATCTGATCCCGTGTCCCTCGCCCTTGCGCAGGCTGATCAGGCGGTCGAGGATCGGCTCCCAGTCCTTGTTGCGGGCGAAATTGTCGTCGGTGATGAAGAAGTGGCCGACGCCCTGATCGAGATTGGCGCGCACGATGCGCTCCACGTCGTCGGCGCTGCGCCGGCGGGATTTGCGCCCCTGCACATTGATGATGGTGCAGAAGCTGCACTGAAACGGGCAGCCGCGGCCGGCGTCGAAACTGGTCTGCACGCCGAGCGACCGCTCAATCAGACGACGCGGTAAGAACGGTACGGGTTCACCGTCGAGCCCCGGCAGGTCGTCCATATAATTGTAGATCGGCTTCAGGCAACCGTCGCGGGCATCGCGCAGAACATCGTCGAGGCGGCCCTCGGCCTCTCCGGCAAAGAGCGAGATCCCCAGATCGAGCGCTTCGGAGAGGTCCGGCTGGATATCCGGCAGCATGGCGAGACAGCCGCTGACATGGAAGCCGCCGATACACACCGGAATCTCCGCGGCCCGGAATTTGCGCGCAAGATCCATGGCCCGCGGGAACTGATTGGACTGAACGCCGACCAGACCGACCAGGCCGCTGACGCCGGGCTTGCTCAACTCGCGGATGATCTTTCCGGTCTTGATCCGTTGATTGGTCTCGTCGTAGGCGTCGATTTCGATGGCGGTGTCGTCACCCAGCACACGACGTTCGGCACAATCCTGCGCCAGACCATAAAGCTGGGCCAGCGTGTTGGACGGGATCGTGCCCTTGAGCCACTGAATCACGTAGCCGTCCGCGTCGTAGTGCGACGGTTTGATGAGGACGAGGACAAATCTCTCGCTGGGGACACCGCGGCGCTCTGCGCTACGGGCGGCAGTGGCAACCACGTGATTTGACTCCGGTTTACCGCCGCCGCTCTGTCGGACGTTTTATCTGCCTTCCCCAGCGGCGGTCGACGAAAGGCGCCTCACATTAGGACAAATTGGCAAATGCCGCAAATCAGCGGTAAATTGCGACGCCTTGGACTGGGAATTCGGCCTACCATGACGCAACACATCGGTATCGTCGCCTGTTCGGCCGAAGGGGCTTCGCTCTGTTATCGCACGATCTGCGTGGAAGGCGCGGCGCTGCTCGGCCCGCACGCCCACCCGGAGGTTTCGGTGCACACCCCGTCGCTGGCTGACACTATGGCCTGCATCGAACGGGACGACTGGACCGGTGTTGGCGAGATCATGCTGGACTCTGCCGGCAAGCTGGCAAGTATCGGCGCCGATTTCCTGATCTGCCCCGACAACACGCTGCATCGGGCGCTCGGCCACGTCTTGCCGCGCTCGCCCCTGCCCTGGCTGCATATCGCCGAGATCGTTGCGGCGGAGGCGGCGAAGCGCGGGCTTCGGAGGCTCGGCCTCACCGGAACGAAATGGCTGGTCGAAAGCGACGTTTATCCGGAGAAACTCGCTACCCATGGGCTCGCGTGGGAACGCCCCGACCCGGCCGAGCGCGAGGAGCTCAACCGCATCATCATGGACGAGCTGGTCATGAGTATGTTCAAGCCCGACTCGACCGCGGCCCTGCAAGCCGTAGTCGAACGCCTGAAGCAGGCCGGATGCGATGCCGTGATCCTTGGCTGCACCGAGCTCCCGCTGGTCCTCGACGGCAGGAATTCGCCCCTTCCGACGCTCGATTCGACGCGCCTGCTGGCGCGCGCGGCGCTGGCCCGGGCAGTCAATAGCGAGGCTATCACTCGATAGGAGACCAACCGAGTTCCGCCTCTATTCTTCGACGGTAGGCCGTGTCAGTTTGCTTTGGTGCCTTGCGTATGTATTCCTCCGCCTTGTCGCGCTTAGAGCCGGTCAGACGACTGAGATAGGACAGGACCTCTTTCTCGGAAGGCGTAAATTCATTGCCCCCAATTCCCGGCGGCAGCGCCGTCCAGATGATCGCATCAAGACCGCGTGCTGTGAGCCAGTTCTTAACGCCAATAATCCCGGCAGGCGGCTCGCGGCCCGACTGCCAACTGCCGATGTGGTGTTTGGCGCAAACTTCGCGGCGGCGCAGCGCTTCTATGGCTTCCTCGATGTCAGTGCGGTCCAGTAAGGCCCAGAAAGACCTGATGGATTGTGCACTCGTGTCGATAACGAGCGTGATTCGCCCGTCCTTAGACTGCCGGGCAAATTCCACTTGGATCATGGGACCGTCGTCATACCATCCTCGACGGATGGGCAGGCATCGCGGATCCCAAATCAAGGACCCCCAGCCCAGACAACCGATCAGCGCCATCGCTACCCCTCTCCGACCAAGCGGTCTTTTTGCAGATCGGCGAGGCGCTGGCTCATTTCCTGCGCCTCCTGCTGGCGGGCCCACATGGCCGCATACGTGCCGTCCAGGGCCAGGAGCTCCGGATGGGTGCCGCGCTCGACGATGGCGCCGTCTTCCAGGACGATGATCTCGTCCGCTTCGATAACGGTTGAGAGCCTGTGGGCGATCACCAGGGTGGTGCGGTCCATGGCGATGGCCCGTAACGAAGCCTGGATCTCCTTCTCGGTCTGGGTATCGAGCGCCGAGGTGGCCTCATCCAGGAGCAGGATCGGCGGGTTTTTGAGGATCGTGCGGGCAATGGCCACCCGCTGCTTCTCGCCGCCGGAGAGCTTGAGGCCACGCTCGCCGACGATGGTGTCGTAGCCGTCCGGCAGTTTCGCGATAAAGGCGTCAATACGCGCCAGCCTGGCCGCCTCCTCGATCTCGGCATCGGTTGCGCCCGGGCGGCCATAGCGGATGTTGTAGCGGATGGTATCGTTAAACAGCACCGTATCCTGCGGCACCATGCCGATGGCCTCGCGCAACGACGTCTGCGTGACCTCGCGGATATCCTGCCCGTCGACAAGCGCGCGGCCACCGGCGAGATCGTAGAAGCGGAACAGGATGCGCGAGACCGTGGACTTGCCCGCGCCCGAAGGCCCGACGATGGCCAGCATCTTGCCCGGTGCCACGTCGAAGGACACGTCCTTGAGGATGCGCCGCTTGCCGTCATAGCTGAACTCGACATGCTCGAAGGCGATTGACCCGCCGCGCGGCGTCAGCGGCTTGGCGTCGGGCGCGTCCGGGATCTCCGGATTGCGGTCCATCAGCCCGAACATATATTCCATATCGACCAGGCTCTGCTTGATCTCCCGATAGACAAAGCCCAACAGATTCAACGGGATAAAGAGCTGAATTAAGAGCGTATTGACGAGCACCACATCGCCCACGGTGACCCGGCCGGCGAGCTGGTCCCGCGCCACCATGATCATGATCACCACCAGGCAGGCATTAATGATCAGGGCCTGGCCGGCGTTCAGGAACGACAGCGACGTCTGGCTTTGCACGGCGGCCTTCTGATAGCCGGCGAGCGCCCTGTCGTAGCGCTCCGCCTCGTGCCCCTCGTTGCCGAAATATTTGACCGTCTCGAAATTCAAGAGGCTGTCGATGGCCTTCGTGTTGGCGCGCTGATCCTGATCGTTCATCTCGCGGCGGAATTTGACCCGCCAGTCGGTGACCATGAAGGTGAACGCGATATAGATCACGATGGCGACGACGAGGGCGCCCGAATAGCTGGCGCCGAAATTCACGTAAAAGATGCCGGCGACGAGGCCGAGTTCGAGCACGGTCGGCAGGATCGAAAACAGCATGAAGCGCAGCATGAAGTCGATGGCGCGCGTCCCGCGTTCGATGGCGCGGTTGAGCCCGCCGGTGCGCCGCTCCAGATGGAAGCGCAGCGACAGCGCGTGCAGATGCCGGAACACGCTAAGCGCGACCGTGCGCATGGCATGCTGGCCGACGCGCACGAAAATGGCGTCGCGGAGCTGGCCGAACAGGATAGAGGCGAAGCGGGCAAGGCCGTAGGCCAGCAGCACGGCCAGGGGAAGCATGGCCACGCCGCCGGCCTCCCCGGTCAGGGCGTTGATCGCATCCTTATAGAAAAACGGCGTGTAGACGCCGACGAGCTTGGCGGCGACCAATGCAAGAAGCGCCAGGATGACGCGGATCTTGAGGCCGAGATAGCCTTTCGGCCAGAGATAGGGGGACAGCCTTCGGATGACCCGCCAGTGGCCCGAGGGCGATTCGGTTTCGGCGACGTCGGCCGGTTGTTGTAAAGAGCGCATGGGAAAAGATTGCTCCTTATCGGGCGGAATTGCCCGGGCTTTTACCGCTTGTTAAGCGCCGCCGCGGCATTGTGCAACACGGTCGTCTTCAGGTATCGGGCGTAAGACCCACTCAGGCGTTAGGCATGTCAGATCAACCGACCCCATCGGAATCAGCGGCGGAAGTACGCCAGCGGCTCAATCTCGAGGACGCTCTATCTCAGGCCAATGAGGCGCTCTTCGATATCAAACCGGGCCAGCCACGCCGCCTCGACTTCATATGGCGCGGGGTCTCGTTCGCGCTCGCCATCGAAGGCGACAGCGAACACTGCTCGCACCTGTTCCTGAATGCGGATCTCGGGCGTCTGCCGTATACGGCGGAAAACGCCGAGGCACGCGGCGCGCTGATCGAGGTGCTTTCGGGCCGCGAGGAGCTGCCCGGCGCCGCCTTGCGCCTCGATGCGCGGGACCGGCTCGTCCTTTCGAGCGAAACGACGATCGATTCCGGCCTTTGCGAGCGGCGCATCATCGATATCCTGGCGGTCATCCTGCTGCATATGAAGGCGCCGCTCCATACTCTTAGCCATCTCGTCGTCGGCGTTGACCGGCGCGCCTCCTGTGATACGGTCGCCGCGGCCTAAAACTTCATTCTAGGGGGCTCGATCATGGGCGCTTTCAAGGAGGCGCATGGCGGCGCGCTGAAGGAGCTGTATCTCGCGCCCGAGGCGGCGGAGGCGGAGAAGGCGCGCGCGCGCGACTACGCATCCTGGGACCTGACGGCGCGCCAGCTCTGCGATATCGAGCTCCTGTTGAACGGCGCGTTTTCGCCCCTGGAGGGCTTTCTCGGGAAAGCCGATGCGGACTCGGTGATCGCCGACATGCGGCTTCAGGACGGCACGCTCTGGCCGATGCCCGTCACTCTCGATGTAAGCGAAGCCTTTGCCGAGGGGCTAAAGGAAGGCGACGCCATCGCCCTGCGGGATGCGGAAGGCGTGCTCGTCGCCACCATGGACGTTAGCGACATCTGGGCACCGGACAAACGGGCCGAGGCCGCTGGCGTGTTCGGCACCACCGACGAGACCCATCCCGGCGTGCATTATCTGCTTCACGAAGCGGGCCCGGTCTATCTCGGCGGCCGGCTGAAGGGCGTGGAGCCGCCGACCCATTACGACTTCAAGCATCTGCGCCACTCGCCGGCGCAGGTCCGCCAGCTCTTTCAGCAATGGGGCTGGCGCCGGGTCGTCGCCTTCCAGACCCGCAATCCCATGCATCGGGCGCATCACGACCTGACCTTTAGGGCGGCGCGCGAGGCGGAGGCCAACCTCCTGATTCATCCCGTCGTCGGCATGACCAAGCCAGGCGATGTCGATCACTTCACCCGGGTGCGCTGCTACGAGCATATCCTGGAGCAATACCCGATCCAGACCACCGCGCTCAGCCTGTTGCCGCTTGCCATGCGCATGGCCGGCCCGCGCGAGGCCCTGTGGCACGCCATCATCCGCAAGAATTACGGCTGCACCCACTTCATCGTCGGCCGCGACCATGCCGGGCCCGGCGGCGGCGCCGACGGCGAGCCCTTCTACGGGCCCTACGACGCGCAAGAGCTGATCACGGCGCATGCCGAAGAGCTGGACATCACCATGGTGCCGTTTCGCCACATGGTCTATGTGCAGGATCGCGCCCAGTTCCTGCCCGCCGACGAGGTGGCCGAGGGCGAAAGCGTCCTCACCATCTCCGGCACCGAGTTCCGCCGCCGGCTGCGCGAAGGGCTGGAGATCGAGGACTGGTTCTCCTACCCGGCGGTGATCGAGGAGCTCAGGCGCAGCCACCCGTCCCTGCATCTACGCGGCTTCACCGTGTTCTTCACCGGCCTCTCGGGCTCCGGCAAATCCACGATTGCCAACGCGCTGATGGTCAAGCTCATGGAGATGGGCGGCCGGCGCGTGACCCTCTTGGACGGTGATATCGTGCGCAAGAACCTGTCCAGCGAGCTCGGCTTCTCGAAGGAGCACCGCGACCTCAACATCCTGCGCATCGGCTTCGTGGCCTCGGAGATCGCCAAGCATGGCGGGATTTCAGTGTGCGCGCCCATCGCGCCCTACGCCTCGACCCGGCGCAAGGTGCGCGACATGGTCGAGGGCTCAGGCGCCGGCTTCCTGGAGGTTTACGTCTCGACGCCGCTGGAGATCTGCGAGGAACGCGACCGCAAGGGCCTCTACGCCAAGGCCCGCGCCGGCCTCATCAAGGAGTTCACCGGCATCTCGGACCCCTACGAGGTGCCCGAGCGGGCCGAGATCACCATCGACACCCAGGACCTCACCCCCGACCTCGCCGCCCACAAAATAATCCTGACCCTGGAGCGCATGGGCTATATCCGATAGCAAACGGGGAAGGACGGATCGCCCTTCCCCGCGCTTTCGAGCCCGAAAGGCCCTTTAAAGGATTTAGCCGTCTTCGCGACGCCGGCGCGCCAGGGCGGCGCCGAGGCCCATCAGGCCGGCCCAGAAAATGGTAATGGCCGGCGGCGCCGGAACATCGGCGGTGATGCAGGAACCGACGGTCGGGTTCTGGACCGTGTTGCAGCCGAATACGGGGGTCGAGGCCGGCAAACCAAAGCGCACGCCAAAGCCGCCGACACCAGTCTTCGTAATGGAATTGTTGATTGCCACGGTATCGCGAGTAATCGGGCCGAGGCCGCCGAATTCCGGGTCGAGCAACTGGTCAAACCAGAATACCGCCGCGTAGTCGTTTTCCTCGCCGAACGTCTCATCGAAGGTGCCGAAAAACGAGCCCAGCGAAAGCGGCTCGTTGCCGGGAATGCCGACCAAGAAGCTGGCCCAGCTCTCGCGGTCGACCGCGGCCGAATTCCAGTCGATATAGTTATCGACGCCGAAGGGAGAAGCGAATCCGTTTAGATCGGTCGCGAAGTCGATCGCGAACAGAACCAGCTGTTGGCCCGGACCCAGCGACTCCTGCCCGATGACCTCATAATTGATGCCGGGATCCAGCTCTAGAGGCTCTTCGGCGACATCCAGCATCGCCGCCGAGGCGGCGCCGGAGACACCCAAGGTCAGTGCAAAAATGCTTGTAGAGGAAAGAAATCGGGCCATTTAAAACTCCCTGGTTCGGCACGCTGAAATTAATTGCATCTCAAAATGCAAGCACCGTGCCAAGAAACCCGGCAGCCGCGTTTCTCCTTTTATTTCAATGATTTGAAATTTTCTACGCTCGGTTGAATACGGAAAACTGTAAAGAATTCCGACACCTTTTCCCGATTATGGGCGCTGCCGCCCCGCTCTATGGCTGTACGCTGGCGGCGCCGTTTTCGGCGCGGTCCGGCAGCTTGAACACCTGGCCCGGATAGATCAGGTCGGGATCGCGGATCTGCTCGGAGTTTTCGCGGAAGATCATCGTGTAACGCACGCCCGAGCCGTAGATGCGCCGCGCGATGTGCCAGAGCGTATTGCCGGGATGGACGTAGACCGAACCCTGCGCGGCCGCGGTATCAAGCGGCAGCCCGGTCTCGAAGGGCTGTTCGATCCTGAGCTCCACCTCGCCGGCCGAGACCACCTGATCCAGCCGGAGCACATGCGGCCCGGCGGTGATGTCCGTCTCCGGCTGAAACACCCAACGGCCATCATCGTCAGTCTTCGTGGATCCCAGAAAACGGTTGTCCAGATACACCCGGACCTGGGCGCGCGGCAGCCCGCGCCCCGAAATATAGGCCGAGCCGTCGGGCGCGTAGTCGAGCGTTTCGATCGCCAGGCTGTCACCGATCTCGCCAACTGGCCCCGCGCCCGGACGCTGCAGGATGCGGCTGGCGCCGACGCCGTCTCTCGGCGTCAGGACCGCGACCACGCCGTCGCCGGTCTCCTCCAGGAAGCGGTCTTCATCCGGCCTGTCGGGCACGGAGACGACGACGATATCCTCGGATTCCGTGGCCTCCTCGCCTTCGCGCTTAGCCAGGATGCTGAGCTCGGCCGGGCCCGATTCGAGAGGTTCTTCCAGGATCATGACCCACTCGCCGTTCTGATCGGCAGTGGCCGTCCCGACGAGCTGGTCGTCGGCGTACACCTCGACCGAGCTTCCCGGCGCCGCGCGGCCGGCGATTACGCCGGTGCCGCCACGCGAGATGCGCACCACATCGAAGCTCGGCCCGACCCCCTCGCCGGCCGCCTCCTGAAACGCGGCCTGACGCTCGGCGGCAGCCTCCTCGGCCACTTCGTCAAAGGTCTTCCCGGTTGTCAGATAAACGGCAACGGCGGCGATGATGGCGCTTGCAGAGAGCAGTGCGAAGATGCCGAGGCGAAGGCCGGAGTATTTCTTATCTGAACTCTGCAAGTCTTTATCTCTGGTTTGTAGCGGCAAGCATCCACCGATTGGCGCGACTTGGGCAGGTCCCGAACCTCCCATCATCGCAAAGTAATCTTTTCAGCGCGTTATTGACAGTAGTCTTGATTTCGGTTGTTTACGCTTCTTTGATCATGTCGGATGTTACACTCCACAAAACAAGCGCTCGTGGTCCTGCGGGTCGAAAAACCGAGGCATCGATGACCGAGATTTCCAGCCTGTGCGTTTATTGCGGCTCACGAAAGGGCAACCGGCCCGATTTTGAGGCCCTAGCCGAGAAACTGGGCGAGATCATGGCCGCAAACGGCATCGAACTGGTCTATGGCGCCGGCTCGATCGGGTTGATGGGCGTGATCGCCCGCAGCGTGCTCGGGCGCGGCGGCAAGGTAACCGGCATCATCCCGACGCATCTGGAAGAGCTGGAGATCCTCGAGCCCGACCTGACCGAACTCCATGTCGTGACCTCCATGCACGAGCGCAAGAAGCTGATGTTCGACCGCTCGGATGCGTTTATCGTTTTGCCCGGCGGCGCCGGCACCCTGGACGAGATGATCGAGGTCATCACCTGGTCGCAGCTCAATCTGCACGACAAGCCGATCATCCTGGTCAATCATGAGAGCTATTGGGACCCCTTCGTAGCCCTCATCGACCACGTCATCGCCAACGGCTTCGCTGGCGAAGAAACCCGCGAGCTGTTTCAAGTCGTCGAGTCCGTCGACGACGTTTTGCCGACCTTGGAAGCCGGCCCGACCTCCCGGATGGAGCCGGAAACAGCGCTGCTTTA
>JAKSBY010000248.1 GCA_022360855.1 Sphingomonadales bacterium
GGCCGGCTGATCGGCTGGGCGTCGCATTTCGGCCACCAGACCGATATCGGCGGCAAGGTGCCGGGCTCGCTGCCGACCGACGCCAGCTCGATCTTTCAGGAAGGCGTGCGCATCCCGCCGGTCAAGCTCTACCGCAAGGGCCAATACCAGGAAGACATCGCCGATCTCGTCATCCATCAGGTGCGAACGCCGGAATGGTGCCGCTCCGACCTGAACGCGCTGATCGCGTCCTGCCGCATGGCCGAGCGGCGCATCAGCGAGATGTGCGACCGCTTCGGCACGGATGTTTACGTGGCCGCGACCCAGGAGCTCTTGGCCCGCAACCACCGTGCCATGAAGCAGCTCATCCAGACCACCGTGGCCGAGGAGAAGCTCTCCTTCACCGACTATATCTGCGACGACGGCATCGGCTACGGCCCTTACAAGATCCATTGCACCATGTGGCGCGAGGGCGACAAGGTGGTCCTCGACTTCGCCGGCACCGACCCGCAGTCGGACTCCTCCATCAACTTCTATCTCAACGAGAACATGTTCAAGATGTTCTTCGGCGTCTACATGATCATGGTCTTCGACCCGCAGATCCTGTTCAACGACGGCTTCTACGATCTCGTCGACGTGCGCATCCCGGAAGGCTGCCTCTTAAAGCCCAAATTCCCGGCGGCGCTCTCCTGCCGCACCCATGCGCTCGGCCGTATCTTCGATATCCTCGGCGGGCTTCTGGGCCAGCGGACGCCGGAATTCCTCAACGCCGCCGGCTTCTCGTCCTCGCCGCATCTGATGTATTCGGGCTTCGGGGCGGACGGCAAATGGTTCCAGCTCTTCCAGATCGGCTTCGGCGGCATCCCGGGCCGGCCCTTGGGCGACGGGCCCGACGGCCACTCGCTCTGGCCCGGCTTCACCAACGTGCCCAACGAGTTCCTGGAGCGCTATTTCCCGATGCGTATCGAACGCTACGAAAGCGTCGCCGATTCCGGCGGGCCCGGCCTCAACAGGGGCGGCAACGGCATCCTGATGACCTACCGGTTCCTGGAGAAAGGCACCATCGCCATCCATGACGACCGCTGGTTCACCTATCCCTGGGGCGTCAATGGCGGGCTGCCCGGCGGCCGCGCCAGGAAGATCCTGGAAAAGCCCGACGGCACGCAGACCGTGATCGGCAACAAGATCGACGACCTCGTGGTCGAGGAGGGCGACCTGTTGCACTACGTCACCTGGGGCGGCGGCGGCTGGGGCGACCCCCTGGAGCGCGACGCCGAAAAGGTGGCGCTGGAGGTCAAGCGCGGCCTCGTCACCCGCGACGGCGCGCGCAGTTATGGCGTCGTCCTCGACGACGATTTCGGCGTCGACGAAGCGGCCACGACAGCACTCCGGGAGAATATGCGCGCCGCCCGCGGCGAGGTACCGCTCTTCGACTTCGGCCCGTCCATCGACGAGCTCCGCGCCAACAGCGCCGCCGAAACCGGCCTCCCCGCCCCCATCCAGCCGGTCTGGGACGAACGCGTGCTGCAGCGCCAGGCGGCGGAGTGACTCGCCGTCATTGCGAGCGGAGCGAAGCAATCCAGCGATGGTGGAGCTCCACTTCTCTCGTCATGCCCGTGAAAACGGGCATCCAGAAAGCCGTCGACATGGATTCCCGCTTTCGCGGGAATGACAGTGTGGAGGCCATCTCCTGTCGTGACTCCGTCATGGGCCGGGGTTAAGCTGGGCCCATGAGCAAGGTCGCGGTCATCGTCGGTGTCGGGCCCGGGAACGGGGCGGCTTTTGCGCGCAGGTTCACGGCGGAAGGCTACGCGGTGGCGCTGCTCGCCCGCGACGAGGCCCGGCTCGTCGAGTTCGAGAAGGAGATTTCGGGCTCCAAGGCCTATGCCTGCGACGTGACCGAGCCGGCGGAGATCAAGGCCGTGTTCGCCGCCATTACCGCCGACCTCGGACCCGTCGACATGCTCGTCTACAATGCCGGCGCCGGCTCCTGGTCGACGCCGGACGAGACGACCGCGGAGGACATGGA
>JAKSBY010000398.1 GCA_022360855.1 Sphingomonadales bacterium
GCGGCGAAGGCGTCGGGGAACCGGCGCGGCCCGATATGGCCGGCGATCTCGGCCAGTGCGCGCAGCGCCGGGCCCGAGAGCATCGCCACCCCACACAACGCCGCCCGCGCCTGCGCCACCGTCATCTCCGGCACGGCGTCGTCGGGCGCCGCGCCGGAACCGGCCTCGTCGCGGTCCCCGTCGTCGTCCGGCGATACGTCCGAATCCATAAGCCTTTTCCTCTCTCCGTCCAACTCCGTTCGCCCTGAGCTCCTGCCCTCCGTAGCCTCGGCGAAGGAGGGTGTCGAAGGGCGGATCGTTCGTCCCCGGACGCGGGCGGGTTGGATTGGGGTCGGCCGCCCAGCGCCCGGGGTGTGCCAAAACTTCACAAATCAGTAAGGTCAGTTCTGGTTCTAGAAAAATACACAACTCTCAGTTCCTTTTCAATCAAAAAACATGCAGTAAAACTGCCGGAATGGAGCTCAAAGAGGCAGTAGGACTAAGAATTAAGGCGATTCGCACGCGCCAGGGGCTGGTGCAAAAAGCACTCGCAGCCAAGATCAGCATGTCTTTGGAGTCGATTGGTAAGTGGGAGAACGGTGTTGTCTTCCCAAGCCAGGATTCCTTCAAACTTCTTAGCCAAGGGCTAGGTGTTCCGGTCAGCCACTTCTTTGATTTTGGCGAAAGCCTCGAAACCACCGATCCAAAGCGCCAGAGATTTTTCGGGATGTTGATCGAAGCAGCCCGGTCGCTCGATACCAATAATTTGGAGTTGGCCGCCAGGATCGTGACCGAGATCAGCCAGCATCATGACCGAAAGCAGAGCAGGATGTAGTCACATGCCTGCTTTTTCATAGGATAGGAGTTGCTACTTCCTTTCAAACCGCGCGGCTTGCCTTGAAACTCCCGGAATGGAGTTGAAAAAGGCAGTCGGGCTTAGGATACGCGCCCTCCGGCGCGGCAAGGGTCTGACTCAACAAAAGCTGGCCGAGCGTGTTGAGCGGTCCGTTGAAGCGATACGCGCGTTCGAGCGCGGCGCATCGGCGCCAAGCTTCGAAACCCTGGAACGGCTGACCAGGGCCCTGGAGGTCCCGACCCGTGACTTCTTCGACTTCGGCAGCGACGGCGACGATATTCAAGGCGACCGGCTGGGCTCCATGGACACCGTCCTGAACGCCGCCCGGCGGCTGGACGACGACGGCCTAGAACTCGCCGCAACCATGTTGGAGACGTTGGCGGAGCAGCGCCAGCGGGGCGAAGGGCCGGGTGGCGGCTGATGTATGTCCAGGACTCTCGGGTCTAAAGATCGTCGCGGCCCGTTGCTGTGGCGCGGGTTTTCTATCACCCGGCTTGCGGGCTGCGGGCTGCGGGCTGCGGGCCTCCGCTAGTGAGGCGGAGGCGGGAGAGTTCATATTGTAGCAAGTCCTTGTATCAGCGATGCGTTCTGATCACGGAATCTTTGATCACCAAGATCATTCTTTTGTCATTGCTCGATTGGGCGAATTCGTATTCATGCTCGATCAGAGACATTGCCGCCTCGACACGTTTCGCCGCACGGGGCTGCCGGCAGCCGAGGCTGATACGGCTGAGCCGGCTGAAACGACGCCTGGAGCCCTTCGGGATTCTGGGTGCAATTCTCTGGAAATCTGAATCGCAGCTTACCAGGACTGCCTCCTGAATTTCGCTTACCGTAGCAACCAGTTGATCGGGCGATCCAGGCGCCACGATATCGCGTGTGAAGCGAACGCCATGGCCATGAGTCCGGAACACTTCGGCCACCGAAGCCGGCACATCTTCATCTAGGAAAAGTTGCATCTGCGCCGGCAGGGTAAGGCCTTAAGCGGATTCCGCAAGTGCCTCTTCGTGCTCAAGCGCGGCTTCGATATCCCGCACGGTAAGATTCGGATATTCCGCGATGATCTGCTTAATCGAGTATCCGGCATCGTGGAATTCTCTTATCGCCTTTGTCGGCACTCTTGTGCCGGCCAGCGTCCAGGCGTTGTGCGCCACAAACCGATGCCTTTCGATACGCCCAATCTGCTCGGGCTTGCGCTGCATCAGCTTTCTTGAGGCCTCCTTGACGTCATCGATTATGTTCTGCAGCAGTATTTTTTCGACATACTGCCCACTGAGAGCCTCGCGCATCTGACCGGTGCGTGGCTCACGAAAATGCACCTCCTTGCCGACAACGTAGAGTTTGAGGCCCGACCACGGCGCCGAATCGTGCTTTTTCAACTCTTTTGCGACTTTCCGCAGGGTTTGCAGCGGTATCTGATGGCTCTTGCGCAGGATGGAGATCACCCGCAGCCCAACGACGTCCCTGAACGAGTAGATCCGACTGAATGGAGCCCGGCGGATTTCGTGCGCCAGTTTCGGGCTGAAAAAGCCGGTATTGTCCCAGTATCGGAGCTGATGGTTTGACAAACCGGTCAGCTCCTTAACCTGATCAGCCGTAAATGCGTGAATGACATTGTCTGTATCGGTCATCGACGCAAGCTCCATGTTTCAGCATTTCAGCCAATATAGTCCGGCAAACAACAATATAAAGTGTTTAAGGCCGTTCGCACCACCAATGCTGGCACGGGACACGCCCTAATCCACGGGCTCCAGATCGTTCAGGGTTAGGCCGAGGGCCCTGGCGATGGCGCGGTGGGTCTGGAGCGTGCCGGCGCGGCGGTTGGATTCGATATCGGAGATGACGCTTTGATTCACGCCCGCCGCCCTGGCCAGCGCCACCTGGGTCAAGCCGCGATGGTACCGCCAGACGCGGACGGGGTTGTGGCCGGCCAGGAGACGGTCGGCAATTTCCTGCGGCACCAATTCGTCCTTGCCGGCGGCGAGCCCGGCTTCGGCGCGTGCTGCGGCGGCCATGTCCGCCCGGTCCTCGGCAGCGGCGACCAGCCGCTCGAACTCCGGCTTCGGCAACACCACCAGTTCGCTGCCGTCGGGCCCGGTAATGGTTTGCACTTTGGTCATCGGCTCAACTCCTATTCATAGATACGCCCGCGCGGGCCGACATCCAGCACGACGAGCACCACGGGATCGGGGCCCTGCCATTTGTAGATCACGCGCCAGTCGCCAACCCTGAGGCGCCAGGCGTCACTGCCGACAAGGCGGGTGACGTTGTTGGCGAGCGCCTCCGGGTCGCTGTCCAAAAGCGCGATCTTGTCGCGGATCCGTTCCCGGATATTGGCCGGCGCGCGCGCCAGGGCCCGTAGCGCTGTTCGCGTGTAAAGCACCGCCATGGCAAGGATTTATAGCATTTTACGATAATTTTTCAAGGATAATTATCGACTTCTTGGGGCTGATCGGGCCAACAGCCCCCGACGCCCGCACCGCGCGTCGGCCGGCCCGTCATTTTTCGGGGATTACTTATTAAAGCTGGTCTTGTGGCCGCGGGGCATCAGGGCGTTGGGGTCGCCGGTCAGTTCCGCCGCCAGTTCGTGCAGCGCCTCGTTGACCTTGAGCGCCTTCACATAGACGTCGTCGAAGGGTCGTCCCTCGGCTTGCAGGGCGGCCATGGCCCGGTGGCAGTCGCGGATCCGTTCGAGCGCGGCGCTCACATTGGAATGCGACCGGAATTTCGGTCGATTGGACAATTGAGTATCGATTGGTTCTCAAAAAAAACAGCCTACCAGAAGC
>JAKSBY010000657.1 GCA_022360855.1 Sphingomonadales bacterium
ACACAAGAACGATACGACGATCGCGAGAGCCAGATAGCTAAATAGCAGCAGCATGGGGCAGCGGCGTCAACGACCGCCGCAAAGAACAATGCGCCGTCCCGTCGCCTCAAAGTGAATCATGATGTCAAGATTTATGATCTCCGGAACAAAATTCAATATAGGGTTCGTGGATCGGCCTCTCCCGATGACCCCATCTCGAATTTCTTCGCGCCTCATCGGGTTGACCTTGGCCAAGCGAACCGGGCCCTACTTCCACGATCCCGCCATTCAATTCCACACTGAGAATGTCCACTTTGGGCCAAAAACGGACATTCGCAGACCCAACATTCAATGTCCGCTTCTGCGCGCATTCCCGACATAGCCAGCGCCGTCGGTGTAGGGATGGACATAGGCGAAGATGAAGTGCCCAAAACGACGCGCATCGCCGGCTCGGGTTATATCAAAAGAGTCGGCATGGCGTCACGTACGCCGTCACTGCCGGCGGGGATCGTACTGACGTGAATTGTATCCTGGGTGTATGGTTGGGCGATGGGCCGGGCATTGATTCTCATTTTCTTGGGCACCGGAGCGGCGGGTCTGGCGGGCTATGGCCTGATCGTCGCCTTGGGTTCGCCTGGCCAATCCAAGGCCATGTGTCTTGCGCCGGATACGCCCGCCTTCGCTCATATCGAGGGCGGCGCATTCGAAATGGGTTCGGAGGAGTTTTACGCGGAAGAAGGCCCCGTCCGCCGCGTTGAGGTGGGCGAGTATTGGATATCGATCCATGAGGTGACAAACCGGCAATTCGCAAGCTTCGTCGCCGAGACGGGCTACGTGACGCTGGCAGAGCGCGGCCCGAGCGAGACCAATTTGCCGGACGTGCCGGCAGAGCAGCGGATTCCCGGTTCGGCGGTGTTTGTGCCGCCGGACGGTCCGGGTTTGGGATAGTGGCAGTTCGTGCCGGGCGCCGACTGGCGCCATCCCGAAGGCCGAGAGAGCTCAATAGATGGGCTCGACGATCATCCCGTGGTCCACATCGCGTATGAAGATGCCGTTGCCTATGCCGGCTGGGCCGGCGGTGAATTGCCGAGCGAGGCAGAATGGGAGTTTGCTGCGCGCGGCGGGCTGGACGGGGCGGCCTATGTGTGGGGTGCGGCGTTCCGCCCCGATGGCCAACAACCGGCCAATACTTGGCAAGGCCTGTTTCCGTTTCATAATTCCGCCGAGGACGGGTTCCTTCGCGCCGCGCCGGCCGGATGCTTTGGCGCCAACGGCTACGGGCTCTACGACATGGCCGGCAACGTCTGGGAATGGACGGTCAGCGATTACACACCGGATCATTCCGATACGTCGTCCGCCGAACCGGGCAACAGCGTCATCAAGGGCGGCTCCTTCCCTGTGTGCGCCGAACTACTGCCGGCGCTACCGCCCCGCCGCGCGTCAGCCACAGGACAGGGGATTGGGCGCCAACCACATCGGTTTTCGGATTGTTCTCCGCCGGCCGCCGAAGAAATAGCTATTATCGGCGACGTTCCTCTCGTCGAGCGCTGCAAGCATGCGCCCTAGGTTTTTGTCCACCGCAAGCATCATCTCCGCGCGCCGCTAGATCGTATCGTTCGAGGTCCGCGCGTCCGGGAAAGCCTGCCACTTGGCATCCACCTTGCAGCTGTAGACGGCGATCCCCCCAAGGCGGTAGCGTAAAAACCCGCCGCAGAGAAAATTTGAATATGTTGCTCCGAATTCGCCCTAAATGTGGTCTCTCGGTACCGGAGTCGGGGTAGAGATGCCCATTAACCCATTGAAATTCAAAAGAGAATGATCGAGACTCTTGAGAGAGTCAGGAATGCCATGACTGGTTGGCGGCCTGGGGCAGAACCGAACCACCGGCACGTATCTTCGAAGTTCCGCGTCTGAAAAGGGCAAGCCGCTTCGGGCGCCGAGACCTTAATGCACCGAGCGAAGGCTTTCGTGGTGGAACGGGGCATGGACGTAAATCTGCGATCGCGCGGCGATGGCGGCGTCGAAGGAGATCGCATGGTTCATCAACTCGCTGGCCATGGGCTCATCGACCAGATTAAACGCATAATGGCGCTGGATATTGGCGCAGGGCCGCTCGGCCGATCTGATAACGCCGAGCACGAGGCGTTCGCCGAGCGAGACGCCCAGACAATTGATCGGCCGGAAACAGAGCGGCCTGCGGGCATAGAGGTTGAGGATCGCGAATATGTTCCGCAGTGCCGAATAGGCCACCCGCGCCGCCGCCGGGGGCAGGCCGGCCTGGAGTTCGTCCTCCACCCGGGCCCAGTTGTAGCCGTCATTTACGACCACCCGAAACGCCCAGATGCAAATCTGATCGACGAATCTGAGATCGAGAATTTTGAGGTCGGGCTTCAGCAGGAGCGTGTCGATTTCCGGGCAGGGCGTTCCTCGGGGCTGGTCCGGCATAGGATTTCCTAAATGCGAGTGACTCGCATTTGCAATATCATGTTGATTTCGGCGGTGCAACCGGAATGGGGCTAAGGCTCGGAAAAACCCGCCACAGAAGAAACCGGACCGGGCTTCCGGCTTTCGCGCGGTCAGCCGAGGAGCGACGCCAGATGGAAGGTGAGGCCGGCGGCCAGATAGGCGAGGATGACCAGATAGGCAAAGGCGAAGCTGGTCCAGCGCCAGGAGTTGGTCTCGCGGCGGACCGTCGCCAGGGTGGCGAAGCATTGCGGCGCGAAGACGTACCAGGCGAGGAAGGCGAGCGCGGTGGGCAGCGACCAGGCCGATTGCAGGACCGCGGCGAGCCCTTCTGCATTCTCTTCCGCGTTCTGGACTGCATAGACGGTGCCGAGCGCAGAAACCGCGACCTCGCGGGCGGCCATGCCGGGGATGAGCGCGATGGCGATCTCCAGGTTGAAGCCGATGGGCGCCAGGAGCGGCTCCAAAAGCGCGCCGATGCGCCCGGCAAAGCTCTCCCGCAAGGAGGTGGCCGACGGGGGGTAGCTGGCCAGGAACCAGAGCAGGATCGAGGTGGCGAGGATGATGGTGCCGGCGCGCTTGAGGAAGGCGGCGGCGCGGGTCCACAGACCGATCAGGAAATCCCGTGCATCGGGCAGCTTGTAGGTCGGCAGTTCCATGATCAGGGGCTGTGGTTCGCCCTTGGTCACCGTGCGCTTGAGCACGAAGGCGACGGTCACGGCGCTGACGATGCCGGCGACATAGAGCCCGAACATGACGAGCCCCTGCTGGTTGAAAGGCCCGACGTTCTCGCGCGGGATGAAGGCGGCGATGATCAGCGTATAGACTGGCAGCCTGGCCGAGCAGGTCATCAGGGGCGCGATCAGGATGGTGGTCAGCCGGTCCCGCTCGCTCTCGATGACCCTGGCCGCCATGATGCCGGGAATGGCGCAGGCGAAGCTGGAAAGGAGCGGGATGAAGGCGCGGCCGTTCAGCCCCACGCGCATCATCAGCTCGTCCATGAGGAAGGCGGCGCGGGCCATGTAGCCGGATGCCTCCAGCACCAGGATGAAGGCGAACAGAATCAGGATCTGCGGCAAGAAGATGACAACGCTGCCGACCCCGGCGATGACACCGTCCACCAGCAGGTCCCTAACCCAGCCGTCGGGCAGGGTGCGCCCGACGAACTCGCCGAGCGCCACGGCGCCCGTGTCGATGGCGTCCATGGGCCCCGCGGACCAGGAGAACACCGCCTGAAAGATCATGAACAGGAGCGCGGTCAAAAGCAACGGCCCGAGGGCCGGATGGAGCGCAAGCTTGTCGATGGCCCGCGTCGCCCGGTTGACCATGGGCTCGGAGATGATGGCTTCGTGGGCGATGGCGCGGGCCTCGCGTTGCACTTCCTTGAGCGGCCCGGTCGGTCCGTCCGGCGAAGCGGGAATCGCGTCGAGGCCGAGTTCCCGGTCGAGGCGCGTCAGCAACTCCGCCCGGCCCGCCTTGCGCGGAGCCCGTGAGGTGACCACGGGCACGCCGAGGCGCGCCTCCAGTTTCGCCACGTCGATCTCAAGCCCGTCCCGGGTCGCCAGGTCGATCATGTTGAGCGCCACGATCATCGGACGGCCGAACTCCTTCAACATCAGCACCGAATGCAGATGGGTCCGCAGGTTGACCGCGTCGATCAAGACCAACAGCATGTCCGGCGGTGCTTCGCCTTCGATCCGGCCGGCCAGGGCGTCCAGCGCCACCCGCTCGTCCATGGAGCGCGCCGTGCGGCCGTAGATGCCGGGCAGGTCGACGAGCTCGATCTCGCGGCCCGCCGGTGTGTGGAAACGCCCACGGCGGGTTTCCACGGTCGCGCCCGGATAGTTGGCGACCTTCGCCCGCCCGCCGGTGAGCCCGTTAAACAGGGTCGACTTGCCGCAGTTGGGCGCGCCAACAAGGGCGAGACGCAGGGCGGTCACGGCATGGTCTCCACTTCGATGGCTGCCGCCTCCTCGGCGCGCAGCGCGATCAGGGTGCGGTTCAGCCGCACGCAGATAGGCTTGCCGCCGATGGGGCCGAGGTGAACCACCTCTACCTCATCCTCCTCGGCGAAGCCCACCTCACGCAGCTTGGCCGCCATAGACGGGTCGGTATCGGCAATGCCGGTCACCGTCGCGACCCGGCCTTTCTTTAGCTCGTCCAACGTCATCGCAGTTCCTTCGGACTGCTTTTGCCAGCGATGAAAATAATTTGCAATTGCAAATCTAGATAAAGCCAGCTTTGGATGCGATGGGCCGTGTCTCCAGGCCCTAGCCGCTGACACCTAATGGGGCGAGGATGATGCAGAGTATGATGAGGAGGACCCCGACATAACGCCATCTGCCCATACCGGACCAGGCGACGGTTCTCAACCGAACCGGTTCCAGGGAGCGGGCGCAGCGTTTGGCGTAAATGTAAATCCCCGAGAGCGAGAGGGCCGAGAGAGCGCAGCCGAAGAGGAACCAGATGATCTTGGTGGGCAGGCCGCCGAGGGTGCCAAAATGCAGCGGGTCGGCCATTTCCGAGATGCGTTGGTGAACGCCGAGTGCGCGTGCATCGCCAATCTCGAGCACATTGCCGGTGGCCGGGTCCACGGATACGAAATTGGCGCGCGGCCTGACGAGCACGGCCTCGGCCTGGCCCATGAAGACCATGGGCGCGCCGGGCTTGGTGGGGGCGCTTATGGCGCGGATCCTGAGCTCGGGAAAGGCGGCCTCGGCGCGCGCTTGCAGGGCTTCGGCGGAAAAGGCGGCAGGGGCTTTGGCGGCGATTCCCCGGTCCGGGAGCGCAGGCGCGTAGCCGCCGAGGGATTCCACAAGATACCAGAGCCCGGTTGCGGCAATCAGCAGGATAAACCAGAAAGACCACAGCCCGCAGAGCCGGTGGATATCGCCCCACAGGGTGCGCCGGTCGCGAGTGCGCGGCATGCGGAAGAAGCCGCGCCACCATTTTTTGTAGACGACGGCGCCGGTGACCATCGACAGGGCCAGCAGAATGGATAGCGAAGAGACCAGCGGGATGCCGATCCGGTTGGGCAGCATAAGATGGCGGTGTGCCTGGCGCAGAACGCGTTGCACATTCATCCAGTGCCCGTCGCCTTTGACCTCGCCCGTATAGGGATCGACGTAAATCCGCCGCAGCCCCCCGTCAGGCGTTGTGGCGATGGCCTGGGCGGTGAACCAGGGATCGATCGGGGCATAGAGCGCGCGCACCGTCCAGTCGGGATAGGCGGCACTGGCCGTATCCAGCATGGCGCCGAGGCTGTGCGGCTCGGCGTCCGACATGGCCGCCCGCATCTTCGATGTGCGCAGCCAGTCCAGCTCATGGGCGAACACGGCCAGTGTCCCGGTGATCAGGATGAACGCCATCAGGATCGAAAGCTTGAGTCCGACCCAGCTATGGATATCGAACCAGACGCGGCTTGCCTTTCGCGCGCCGCGGTCCGTCTTGCGACCGCGGCGCGCGCCCAGGTTCATGGTCCGGCCGTACCAGGTCACGACGGGCTAGATGTTTGCCCGGACCTGGAAGATCACCGTGCGGGGCTCGCCCGGGAAATGGCCGGTACGCGCAAGGAAGCCGCTCTGCGCGTACTCGGTGTCGAACAGGTTGCGCACGTTGATCTGGAAGTCCAGGTTGCGCCAGGCGGTCTGCCAGCTTGCGTCGAAGGTGACGTAGGACTGCACGGTCTGTCCGCTTAGGGACAGGCGGTCGCTGACATAATCCATGCCGCCGGCGATGGCCGAGCGTATGGACGGGAAATCATAGCGCGTCCACAAGCCGAAGGTGTGCTTCGGCGCGTTGGCGAAGCGGTCGCCCACGGAGTTCCTGATGCTGGTGGTTCCCGCATCGTCGATGATTTTGGTGTCGTTATAGGCGTAGTTGGCGGTCAGCACCCAGTGGTCCAGGATGTCGGCGATGGCGTCGATCTCGAAGCCGCGGCTGCGCACTTCGCCGAGCGCCACCAGCGCATTGGTCGGCGCGTTGGGGTCCGGGTCCGCCTGCAACACGTTTTTCTTGTTGATCTGATAGAGCGCGAGCCCGCCCTGGAGCCTGCCGCCGAAGAGCTCGGCCTTGACGCCGCCTTCGATCTGCCGGCTGGTCTCCGGATCGAATGGCCCGTTGGGCGCGTCCTGGTTGGATAGGCGCTGGGGCTGGCCGCCCTCGGTGTAGGAGGCGTAGACCGAGACCGTGTCGACCGGCTGGTAGATAACCCCGCCGCGCAACAGGATGTCCTCGTCGGAAAAGCTCTCGCCGGTCAGCCTGTTGGTGCTGTCGTGGCCGTCCACGCGGATGCCGACGATGACCTGCCAGGCATCGGTGAGCGTGATCTGGTCCTGAACGTATAGGCCCCATTCATTGGCCCGGTCGTCGGCCATGCGCGGGGTCAGCGAGCCGAGGTCGTAGTTGGTTGCAGAGGTCAGGCCGTAGACGGGATCGAAGAGGTCGAGATTGGGCACCGGGCCGCCCCGGTCGGCGCGCTGGGCGGTGCGGAACACGCTCTCGGCTTGTTGATGGAAATAGTCCCCGCCGAATAGGATCACGTGGTCGGCGTCGAGGAATGTGCTCTGGTAGACCATGTCGAGCGTGGCGGAGATTTCTTCGTTTTCACGGAGCTGATCGCGGAATTCGCGGCGCATGGATTCTGCCGTGCCGTCGCCGTCCAGGTCCACCAGGCCACGCGGCTCATGATAGTTCTGCACCCGTTCGTTATCCAGATAGCGCACCGTCAGCATGCCCGACAGGCCGCCGCCGAAGTCCTGTTCCAGGCGCGACAGCAGCACCAGCGCCTCGAGGTTCTGAAAATCCGTGGGCTCGTTGTGGTTCCAGCGGATATCGGTCAGGAAGTTGCCGTCGTCGTCCACGGGCACGCCGCGCAGCCGGTTGGCGGCCAGCTCCTGGTCCACATAGGTGGCCTGGAACAAGAGCGACGTGCGGCTCGATGGCACGAAGGCAATGCTGGTGTCCAGAATGACGTTTTCGTCGACCGTATTGAAGCGGAACGGCTCCTTGTGCTCGTAGAACCCGCCGATGCGGACTTGCAATGTCTCGGAGTCGTTGACGGCGCCTGAATACTCGCCCGAGAAGCCATAGAGATCGAAATTGCCGACCGAGGCGGTGACCCGCGCGTATTGCTCGGCCTGCGGCTTCTTGGTCACATAGTTGATCAGCCCGCCGGGTTCGCCGCCGCCATAGAGCATGCCGCTCGGTCCCTTCAACACCTCGACCCGTTCGATATTGAAGAGCTGGGGCACGGAAAAGCCGCCAAACGGGTCACCCTCGACGCCGTCATAGCGGATCTCGTCCTGACGGAATCCGCGGAAGGTGACGCCGGAATAGCTGAATTCGGTGACGCCGCTGATGGAGCGGTAGAGATCGGTGATCTGCCGAGCTGCCTGATCCTCGATGAGCTGCCGCGGCAGCACTTGTATCGATTGGGGAATGTCGAGAAATTCGGTCGGTGTCTTGGTGCCGAAGGCGGACTCCCGAACGTGGTAGAAGGTCTGCGCCCGGCCCTCGACGACGATCTCGTCGATGGCCTCGTCTGAATTCAAGTCCTGTGCGCCGAGCGCACCCGAACAAATCACGGCTCCGCTCAGGGCGGTAAGGCCGATTCCTGAAACTCGCATAAACTGCTGCCCCCGATTTTGGCGTCTGCCGCCGGGGCCTCTTGAACGCCGCCGCCACCGCCACATTGAACAAAACAGACGCTGCGGCTAATAATGCGACTCAGTCGCATTTGCAATAGAAATTCGGTCGAGCAGATTTGAAAATGATTTGCAATCGCAGGGGAATCGATTATGAGATTAAGAACGATTAGCGTTTGCAAGTGAGGGCTTGCTCGATAGAGGGCGGGAGTAGGATGTGGCGTTTGAGGATTTTGTGATGGCCCTGAGTCTGGCCATCGTGCTGGCTACGCCGGCGCCCGCGGAGTGATCCCAATGAGAGAATCGCTCCGTCTGTCCGAAGCGGCTTGGTTTTACCGGGTATTGGCCTCAGAACGCGACCAGAAGGTTGAGGCGAAGCCTTTCGAGCCAGTCGTCTGGGTCGTTGGTGCCCGCGAAGGCCATGTCGAGGGGCCGGTAGCGGTAGAAGGTGGCGTTGAGAGTGAGGTGGTCGGCGGGGACGAAGTCGAGCGTGAGGCTGTGTGCCTCGTAGTTTGTGGCGATGGCCAGGTTGTCGTGGGAGAAGGCGGCAAGCACGGCGTCGACCTCGGCTTGTGCATAGCCGTAGCCGAGGCGCCAGTCGCCGGGGGTTTGCGCCCGCCCGGCGGTGAGGGTGACGGCGAAGCCGGTGTCGTCGGCGGTGGCGGCGCCGAGGTTGGTGACGTAGTTGCCGGTCACGGCGACAGGCCAGCGTTCGCCGAGCCCGCCATAGGTCAGCGCGGCGATGATGTCGACGAGGTCGAAGTCGGACAGGTAGCCACCGGCCCCGTTGCGCAGGTTGGAGCGGAAGTCGCCGGCGTCTGCGCCGGCCAGGCTGTCGAGCTCGTAGTCGTAATAGCCGGCGGCGAGGCTGGCGCGCAGGTCGGGGTGGGGGGCGGCCTCAAGGGCGAGCTGGCCGCCGATCATGGTGCTGTCGGGCCCGGCGACCGCTTCGTCGACGAGGAAATAGAGGCCGGCGGCCCTAAGCGACGCGGCCGTGCCCAAGGGCTGGCTGTAGACCAGCGCCGCGCCCTGCGGGTTGACGTCGCCGTCCCACACCAGATCGGTGCGCCGGAACGGGTTGGCGAACTTGCCGCCCAAGGCATCGACGGGCCCGAGCGAGTAGCGGGCGAAGGCGCGGCTCAGGCTGACCTCGAAATCGTCGACGAAGTTGGAGAGGGTGACGTCGGTGGAGTTGGGGTCATCGCTCGAGCCGGTGGCGAGCTCGGCGCCGACCACCAGATTGTCCAGCACCGAATATTCCGCCCGCAGCCGCGCGCGCAGGGCGCCGCGATTGCGCACCGGCGCATCCGCATCGCCGTAATTGCCCTCGTAGCGCAGCCGGAGGTCGCCGGAAAGACGAAGCCGGGACGGCCGCGATTCCTCCACCACCTCCGCCTCCACAGGCGGTGGGGGGGCCGCGGCGCTGACCGCGTCCTGGGGAGGGGCGCCGGCCGAACCTTCGAGCTCGGCCTCCAGCGCCTCGATCCGTGCGCCGATCCGCGCCTGCTCCGCCTTGAGCTCCAAGAGCAGTGCTCGCAACCGCTCAAGCGTCTCTGGGTCCGCCCCGGTCGCAGCGGCTGGTGCGAGTGGCAGACAGAAAACTGGAAGCAGGATGGAGGAAAGGCGGAAAAGTGTGCGGATACCCATAATCGAAACCATAACCAACGACATATTTACCAACGGCGCGCCGGACACTCAGTCCAGGGATTCCAGGACCGCGCCGGCGCTGACCGGACCGTAAGCGAATGTGTCGCT
>JAKSBY010000275.1 GCA_022360855.1 Sphingomonadales bacterium
CAGGGACGGCATGCTCTACGGCCGCGGCGCCGCCGACATGAAATCCGCGATTGCCGCCTTCGTGGCCGCCGCCGCGCGTCATCTCGCGGACCATGCGGGTCCGGCTACGGGATCGCTATCGCTGTTGATCACCGCCGACGAAGAGGGCCCGGCTATCAACGGCACGCGCAAGATGCTGCAGTGGCTGGCCGAGCGCGGCGAAAAGATTGATTTCTGCCTGGTGGGGGAGCCCACCAACCCGGCCAGCCTCGGCGAGATGATCAAGATTGGCCGGCGCGGCAGCCTGACCGGCTATCTCACCGTCAAGGGCGTCGCCGGCCATGTCGCCTATCCGCACCGGGCGGAAAACCCGATTCCCGGGCTGTTCGAGATCCTCGGCGCCCTGACCGGCGCCCCGCTCGACGACGGCACCGAGGAGTTCGAGCCCTCCAATATCGAGGTGACCACGGTCGATGTCGGCAACCCGGCCGTCAACGTGATCCCGGCCGCCGCACACGCCACCTTCAACATCCGCTTTAACGACCGGCATACGCCGGAAAGCCTGGAGAAGGAGATCCGCGCCCGCTGCGATGCGGCCGAAGTGGCCTACGAGCTGGAGATCCTGGTCTCCGGCGAGGCCTTCGTCTCCGACCACCACGCCATGCTGGATGCCCTGGTCGCCGCCATCCGCGAGCGCACCGGCAGCAACCCCATCCTGTCGACCACCGGCGGCACGTCGGATGCCCGTTTCATCAAGGATTATTGCCCGGTGGCCGAGTTCGGGCTGGTCGGCGCGACCATGCACAAGGTGAACGAGCATGTGGACCTGAGCGATATCGCCGCGCTGGAGGATATCTATTTCGGCGTCATCCGCCGGATGCTGGCTTGAATCTAGTCCGGCACATGGCCGGCGGGCTCGCGGCCGCCTGGCGCTTCCTCCGGCTCGACCCTGACGCCAAGCGGTTCCTCGATCCCCGCCCGCGCGGCCTTTGGCTGTCCTTCTCGGCGCTTCTTCTGGCCCTGCCGCTCTATGCCGCGATCCTGTGGCTCGACGCCCGGGCCGGGGGCATCGCCCGCGCCGCCGCCGCGCCGCTGACCATGCTGATTCCGGCCTATGGCGCCGGCTGGCTCCTCTTCATCGCCCTGGCCGGCCTGATTGCCCGGCGTCTCGGCGTGCTGGCCAATCTCGTCCCCTTCCTCATCGCGCTGCACTGGGCGCGGGTCGTCGCCCTTGCGTTGATCGCCTTCCCGATCCTGCTGATCGCCGGCGAGGTGATCGACGCCGGGCCCGGCAAGGGTCTTCTGTTCGCCGTCTATGGCTATGTCGGCTTTTACAAATGGTACGTCACCCAGGCGACGTTACGTACCTCGCCGGCCGCCTCCGTCGGCATCGTCGCACTCGAGGTGGTCGTGTTCTTCGGCCTGGAGATCGGCGCGGCGGCCCTCTATCTGGCCGCGTCGTAATCCACGGCCACGAGATAGAGCCCGTCCGGCGGCGCGTTGAGGCCGAGCGCGGCCCGGTCCCGGGCCGCCAGGGCCCTGGCCACGTCGCCGGTCGCCCACTTGCCCTCGCCGACAAGCTTCAGGGTGCCGACCATGGAGCGTACCTGATGATGCAGGAAGGACGGGGCCGAGGCCGAGACCTCGATCTCCTCACCGAAACGAGCCACATCGAGCCGGCTCAGGGTCTTGACCGGCGACTTGGCTTGGCACTGCGCCGCCCGGAAGGTGGTGAAGTCGTGTTGCCCTACGAGATGCCGCGCCGCTTCGTGCATGCGCGCCGCGTCCAACGGCACGGCGACCTGCCAGGCGAGGCCGCGCTCGAAGGTCAGCGGCGCCCGGCGGTTGACGATGCGGTAGCGGTAATGCCGCATCACCGCCGAAAAACGGGCGTGGAACTCATCGTCCGCCGTGGCGACTTCCAGCACCGCGATGGGCTCCGGCTTCAGGTGGTAGTTGAGCGCGCCCTGGATCTTGTCGGTCGCGGCCTCCCTCTCCAGATCGACATGCGCCACTTGGCCGAGGGCGTGAACGCCGGCATCGGTACGGCCCGCGCCCTGCACCGTCACCGTCTCACCCGAAAAGGCATGCACGGCCGCCTCCAGCGCCCGCTGCACCGAGGGGCCGTTCGCTTGCGCCTGCCAGCCGACGAAGGGCCGGCCGTCATATTCGACGGTCAGGCGGTAGCGCGGCATTACTGCGGGCCCATCAGTTGGGTGCCCTTGGGGACCGGGAAGCCGCGCAGTAACTCCTCGACCGACATGGCTGCCTTGCCCGCCCGCTGCACCTTGGCCGGTCTGTAGGCCGCCTTGCCGCAGGCGACCGTCAGTCGGTCGTCCAGCACCAGACCGGGCGTGCCGTCGCCCGACACGACCGCGCCCGCCAGCACTTTGACGCGCTGTCCGTCATGGGCGAACCAGGCGCCGGGGAAGGGCGACAGCGCGCGCACCTGCCGGTCCACCGCGTCGGCCGGCTGCGTCCAGTCGATGGCCGTCTCGGCCTTGTCGACCTTTTTGGCGTAGGTGACGCCGGCCTCGGGTTGTGGCGTGGCCGCAAGCGTTCCGGCGACGATGCCTTCGATGGCCGGCACGATCATCTCGGCGCCAAGCGCGGCCAGCGCATCGTGCACGCTTCCGGCGACGCCATCGGCCCCGATATCGATGCGACGCTGGGTATAGACCGGCCCCGTGTCGAGGCCCGCTTCCATCCGCATGATCGAGATGCCCGTCTCCGTATCGCCGGCCCAGATGGCGCGCTGGATCGGCGCCGCGCCGCGCCAGCGCGGCAGCAGCGAGGCGTGGATGTTGACGCATCCCAGGCGGGGCGCATCCAGGATCGGCTGTGGCAGGATCAGGCCATACGCGGCGACGATGGCCATATCGAGATCGAGCGCGGCAAAGGCGTCCTGTTCGGCCACGTCCTTCAGGCCCGCCGGCGTGCGCACCTCAAGGCCCAGGCGCTCGGCCTCCAGCGCCACCGGACTCGGCCGCGGCTTCTTGCCCCGTCCCGCCGGACGCGGCGGCTGGGTATAGACCGCGGGCACGGTATGGCCGGCAGCGGCGATGGCCGCCAAGGCCGGCACGGCGAAGTCGGGCGTGCCCATGAAAGCGATGCGAAGCGGCGTCATGACGCCGTTATGGGGGTTCGGCGGGCCCGAGACAAGTCAAGCGGCGCTAGGCCGAGACGCGGTCCGCCTTGGCGACCTTCTTCACGATCATGTTGCGCTTGAGGCTGGAGAGGTAATCGATGAACAGGATGCCCTCGAGATGGTCCATCTCGTGCTGGATGCAGGTGGCCAACAGGCCGTCGGCTTCCAGGAGCTGCTCGGTGCCGTCGTAATCGAGATGGCGGACATGGCAGCGCGCCGGCCGTTCGATCTCCGCGTAATGCTCGGGCACCGACAGGCATCCCTCGTTATAGACCGCCAGGTCCTCGCTTGCCCATTCGATGACCGGGTTGACGAAGTAACGTGGCTCCGGCTCGTCGTCCTGGCCGGCGATGTCCATCACGATCACGCGCCTGGGCACGCCGACCTGAATGGCCGCAAGCCCGATGCCGGGCGCGTCATACATGGTCTCCAGCATGTCGTCCATCAGCGCGCGCAGCGCGTCGTCCACCTTCCCGACCGGCTCGGAGACGGTCTTCAGAAAGGGGTCGGGCACGGTAATGATCGGTCGGATGGCCATGGGAGTTTAGGTAATCGCTCCCCCGGCAGGGGTCAAGGGAACCCCGTTGTCCCGCCGCCCGGCCGCGCTATGATGGGGCGAAACCCGAGAAGGAGACCGTGTTGGCTTTTCAATCCTGGTGGCAGGCGCTGATCGTGGGCGAGGGCTGGGCTGTTGCCGTATTGGCGGCCGGCCTCGTGGTCCTGGCGCTGGTCGGTGCCGTCCTGTTACTCGGCCGGCAGGCACGCGGCCGTGGCGACGCGCTGGCCAAGCTCGCCGACATCACCGAGCGGCTGGCGGCGACCCAGAACGAGCTCACCGGCAAGGTCACGCATCTGGCCGAGGACTCGCGCCGTGCCCAGTCGGAGCTGGCCAAGGCGGTCAACGACCGGCTCGACCAGGTGAGCCACCGCATGGGCCAGTCGTTGAGCGAAACCACGGCCAAAACCTCCAAGACCTTCGGCGAGATCAAGACCCGGCTCGACGTCATCGACAAGGCGCAGCAGAACATCACGCAGCTTTCCGGCGAGATCGTCGGGTTGCAGGACATTCTCTCCAACAAGCAGGAACGCGGCCATTTCGGGGAGATCCAGCTCAACGATCTGGTGACCTCGATCCTGCCGCCGAGTGCCTACAAATTTCAGGAGACGCTCTCCAACGGCCGGCGTGGCGACTGCATGATCCTGCTGCCGAACCCGCCGGGCCCCATCGTGGTCGACGCCAAATTCCCGCTCGAATCCTACCGCGCCTTGAAGGCGGCGGAGGACGAGACAGCGCGGGTCCAGGCGGCGCGCGCCTTCAAACGCGATGTCGGCCTGCACGTGACCCAGATCGCCGAACGCTACATTA
>JAKSBY010000386.1 GCA_022360855.1 Sphingomonadales bacterium
ACAGAAAATGGCCGCCGATTCAGAACACAGCTTCAAGAAGGAGCTGGCCGCGCTCGGCCCGGTCAGCCATGTCAGGCTCAACCTGTTCCCCGACGGCGGCGTCAGCCGCTTCCGGGTCTTGGGACGCGTGGCCTCCTAGGCGGGTTTTGGCAACACGCACACGGTCATTGCGAGGCGCTTAAGCGGCGCGGCAATCCAGATTCTATTTCGGTGACAGTTACCTTTTTAAGGCGGGTTTTTCTCATCTATTTGTTTTTAAGTAGAAAATAAAAAGGTAACTGTCACCGAAATAGGGTGCCCGACCCCTGGATTGCTTCACTCCGCTCGCAATGACGGGAATATGCGATGGGACGTCTTACGCCGATTTGCGGTCGAGATTGAGGCTGAAGGCCCGCTCCGGCAATGACTTGTGGCGCCGGATCTCGTCCTGGCTGAGGCCGTGCAGCTCGTGCGGGAAGACCAGCCAGGCCTCGGTCTCGTGGAGATAGAAATCCGGGATGCGGTCGGTCTTGTTCTTCGAGGGCTTGTACCAGACCGTGGCGACCTTGACGCCTTCGGGCATGTTCTTGCGGCAGCGGATCCTGAGCTCGCGGATGATAGCGTCGACGCTGCGCCCCGAATCGAACACGTCGTCGACGATCAGGAGCTCGTCCTCGGCATTGACGGTCTCCACCAGATGGCCGAGGCCGAACACCTGCACGGTCTCGCTCGGCGTCTTGCCGGTGCCGTAGGCGGCCGTGCGGATGGCGAAATGGTCGGCGTCGACGCCGAAGAATTCGAGCACTTCCTGGACCGCGATGCCGACCGGCGTGCCGCCGCGCCAGACGCCAACGATGTAGGAAGGCCGGTAGCCGCTTTCGAGAATCCGAACGGCCAGCTCATAGGAATCGCGCAACAGCTCTTCCGCGCTGATGAAGACCTTGTCCATCCCGTCCTCCGTGCCCTCTGCCATGTGCCAGCCGCCGCATAGTCATAGTCGAAATAGCGCGCCAGGAAAATCCCCGAGGCGCCTGAAGCGAGCCAGCGGGCTAGGATAGTTTAAGTTTAAACTTTTTATTGACTTTGGCGGGGCGCTGGGTTTGATTTGGCCGGTCATGTCTCAGCTTATCGATATCAGCCCGCCGCTGCGTCCCGGCATCCCGGTCTGGCCGGGGGATACCGCCTATGACGAGGCGCGGGCCTGGGCCATCGAGCCGGGCTGCCCGGTCAA
>JAKSBY010000510.1 GCA_022360855.1 Sphingomonadales bacterium
CCGCCCGGCGAGCTGGTCCGGGAGAGCTTCGATCACGTGATGGCAAATCCGCCCTATATGGAACGCGGCGAGGCGGTGCGCCCGCCAGCGCCGTCAAAGGGTGACGCCTATGTGGAATCCACGGCCAACCTGGAAGACTGGATCAAATTCTGCATCACCATGGCGCGACCGAAAGGAACGGTGACCTTCATCTACCGGGCCGATCGCATCGATGCGCTGATGGCCGGCCTCTACCGCCGGGCCGGCGAGGCGGTGATCTGCCCGCTATGGCCCAAGCAGGGGCAAATTGCGAAACGCGTGCTGATCCAGGCCCGCAAGGGTCTGCACGGCGTCGCGACTTTGTTGCCCGGCATCGCCATGCATGATGAGAGCGGTGACGACACGCCGGAGGCCCGCGCGGTCCTGCGCGAGGCCGGCGCCATCGACCTCGCACCCTATCGCTTCAGAGCATGATCCGGGTTTTTATTGTGCTGGCGCGCAATTGGAGCCTGCGATACCTATATGTTCTGCAGACGTGCGGGCAAGGAGTTGAAAACACGTCATGTTGAGATCGCTATTGTCCCGGATTTTCCCATGGTTTGGTGAAAGCCACCCGGTCGTCAGCGTCATTCGTCTGACCGGCCCGATCGGCGCGACCGGCGGGCTTCGCCGGGGCCTCAGTCTCGCCACGGTGGCCAAGCAGATCGAGCACGCTTTTTCGATCGGCGGCCTCAAGGCGGTCGCGCTCGCCATCAACTCACCGGGCGGCTCGCCGGTGCAGTCGGCGCTGATCGTCAAGCGGATACGGGACCTCGCCAAGGAAAAGGACGTTCCCGTGGTCGCCTTTGCCGAGGACGTCGCCGCCTCGGGCGGCTATATGCTCGCGCTGGCGGGCGACGAAATCTACGTCCATGAGGCCTCGATCGTCGGCTCCATCGGCGTCGTCGCCGGCGGGTTCGGCTTCCCCGACGCCATCAAGAAGCTCGGCATCGAGCGCCGGCTCTACACGGCCGGCGAACGCAAGGCGATGCTCGACCCCTTCAGCCCGGAAAAAGAGGAGGACGTCAAGCGCCTCGGCGAATTGCAGAAGGACATGCACGAATATTTCAAAAAGATGGTGCGCGACCGCCGCGGCCGGCGGCTCAAGGGCGCCCGAACCAAGCTCTTTTCCGGCGATGTCTGGCTCGGCGGCGATGCGGTCAAGCTCGGCCTTGTCGACGGTATCGGCGACCTCAGGTCGGTGATGCGCGAGCGCTTCGGCAAGAAAGTGCGCCTCAAGGTGATGCAGCCGCGACGCTCCCGGCTCGGCATGCTGTTTGGAGTGCGTGGACGCGAGATGGACGAGATGCCGGACGGGCGCCTGAGCCTCGGGCTCGGCGACGAGCTGTTGGCGGCAGTGGAGAACCGGCTGATGTGGTCGCGGTGGGGCTTATGACGGAGTCCAAGCTCAGCGAATACCGCGACAGCATCGACAATATCGACGCGGCGCTCATCGCACTGTTGGCCGAGCGGTTCAAGATCACGCAAAAGGTCGGCTATTACAAAAAACAGCACGATTTGCCGCCGGCCGATCCGCTGCGCGAGGCGGAGCAGATCGAGCGGCTCAAACGGCTCGCCGCGGGGGCCAAGCTGGACCCCGAATTCTCGGAAAAATTCCTGCGATTCATCATCACCGAAGTGATCCGCCATCACGAGCAGATCCGCGACGCGTGAATCTCGCTAAAGTAGTCCGGTCCAGCTTTCCATAATCCAGTTTCGACGTGCCGCTAGAGAAGACGGGCTTTGTCGAAGTTGTTACCGACTGCGTCAAAAGAGCCAAACGCGACACGGCAAGTCTTTACCTGTCATTAACCGTGCTATAGTTATTGAAGTTTCATGGGGGTCGCGCAACATGGGTTGCGATGACTATGAAAAGGGAACGCGTTCGTCCCCTGCTCACCAGAGTCCCATCAGGTAATGATGGTCGTCTCTTCTGGGGGCATAGAATTTCCAAGACAGGTTGCGTTTTTTGGTCGACGACGGCATCCGGAATCGTCAGCGCGGTGTCGTGTTCGTTGCATTGCGCCATGGCGCAAAGGTTCCACATTGACCGCAGCCCGGCCGTCAGGATCGTGGGCGCACAGGTGTGACCATGTATCAGGACCACGAGAGCTTCCTGGCGGATATGGACGCGCTGCACATCTTGCCGTTGTCCATCATTCCGCTCGAGACAAAGGCGCTGCAGCGGGCGCGATTGGTCAAGAATTCCCGGCTTGAGGGCGTGGTCGAGATGTTCGGCGGGCGGGAGACCGGGAGCGGCCAGATCAAGCCGGATCGGTTGGGTCAGGTCTTCGACATCACCGACAAGAACCGCAAAGACGTGCAGATGATCAAAACCCTGTGCCCCCTGCCGGCCTACGATGTTTACAGCCTGCGCATCGAGCTGAGACGGCTCGGCATTCCGGTGAACGATCTTTCCGCATTGCGGCTCTCCGATCCGTTGACGCAAGAGTTGACAGGCCACATGCGCACGTTTACCCAGCCTCTCGTCAAGGCGGTCTACGGCGAGCTTTCAGATGCGGCGCTGGAATCCGGCGACGTCGTCTCGCTGTTCCGGTCGCCCAATATCGGCAACGCAAAGGAGAATATCCTCGCGCTCGCCGACCAACTCGAGATCGGTCCGATGGACCTGCCGCAATTCCTGGAGGAATACGGCGATATCTATCTGTCGCTCGCCTATTACCGGAACTGCATGGAAGAAAACCTCCCCTATCTGGAAGACTTTCTGGAATCGCTCGATACGATACAACAGCATCCGAGCCTCAGATCGAACGCGTCCCTTAAGCGCATTTGCTCCTCGATCCGCACGAAGCTCAGCTCGATCATCCTGGAGGTGAACAGCATCCTCGACATGTTCAAGGCGCGGACCGAGGAGATGTGGAAGAATATCTCCCGCGCCACCTTCAAGACCATGAAGGACCTTATCACGACCTACCAGGTCACGGTCGCGGGTGCGCTTTGCGCGATCACGGTCAAGATGAACGCGTGGAAGAAGAAGTTCCCCGAACCCTATGTCGGCGGCCCACTGAGCCGGGCCGATTTTGTCATGAATGAGATGCGTCATGGCATGGATAAAATCGCCGAGATTCAATATGCGGACGTGGCCGTCTGACGACAACGATAATACCCGCGATCACGGAACAGCCTTCGATAGGTCGAATTCTTCAGGAAGCGGGCCAAAATCAGACGGATTTACAGTAAATCCAATTTAATCGTGAATTGAATAAGAATATTATGTAAATTTATAGAGATTCTATATTTTATAAAGAACTGGTGTTTTCATTTCTATACATTACTTTACCAAAAGTAGCTTTCATTAATCAAATAACACGTATAAATTTTCATCATTGAATTAGCTAGCCAGCCCCTCGAATTCTTAGGTTGCCACGCAATTTGCACCCTACCTCTGTTGTGGCAAGACGGGTCGGAGGGGGAAGAAACCGCAGCGACCCCCATCGCAAATGCCTTTCTCCTCCGGCCCTTTTATTCAGAGATTTGGTCAGACATCGATACCGGCCGACGCACGGTCAGATCAGTTCGGGCAGCGCCCGCTCCGGCTCACCTCTTGCGACGTCGTCGCCGGTAGGGCCGACCGTCCCCGGGTTCGGCAGGCGCGATTTCAACTCAACCGGCGCCGTGAAGACATATCCGGTGCCTCTGACCGTCTTGATAAAGCTCGGGGCTTTAGGGTCGGGCTCGATCTTGGATCTCAGCCGCCCGATGTGAATATCGACGCTGCGGTCATAGGGCGACCATTCCCGGCCCGAACAAATCCGTAGCAGGTGGGTCCGAGACAGCACGGTGTTGGGAGAGCGCACCAACGCCGCGAGCAGCTCGAATTCCACCGAAGTGAGATGAACGAGACTGCCGCTCGGTGTGTAGAGCTCGCGCGCCGCGGTGTCCAATCGCCAACCACGAAATGCCGCAATCGGCAGGGAGTTGCCGGGCCGCGTGCCGGCACCCTCCGCCGGCCCCGGCCGGGACCTCCCCGTCCGGCGCAGCACGGTCCTTACCCTGGCCAGCAATTCGCGCGGCGGGAATGGTTTGACGATATAGTCGTCTGCGCCAAGCTCCAGGCCCAAGACCTTGTCGACTTCATCGCCTTTGCCGGTCAGTATGATGACGGGTATATCCGATACCCCGCGAAGCTCCTTGGTCAGCGAAAGCCCGTCTTCATCGGGCAGTCCGAGATCCAAAATGATCAGGTCGATGTCTCGCGCCCGCAAGATTCTGCGCATAGCTCGGCCGCTTTCGGCGAGACTTATGGTGAAGCCCTCGGGCGCCAGAAGATTGCGTAGAAGTTCGCGCAAATCAGCTTCGTCGTCCACCACCAGAATGTGGCCGCTCTTCGTCATGAGCTAAACCTGTGAGTAAGGCCGCGGCAGTCGAACCGGCGGGTACACCGAACCTGCCGATCTTGCTTTGGCGAGTTTTGGTTTAAGAGATTCCGAGAGATGGGCGGGGCGGCCTTTGGCGCCATGGATTCTCCCGTCGCGCGAAGTCCCCATTTCTCGTCCTTGACTTTCTATCCGAATAAATTCAATTAAATCAACGGGAGCCGGTGCATATACAAACAGATGCATGGTTGTAAAACTATTGTAAATTGAATTTACAAAATTTTTCATGGGGTTAACAAACCTCAACGTTTCAGTAACGATCGCGGCCGAACCTTTATGATAGAAAGGTTGCAGGAGCCGATATTCGCATATACTATCAAGCTTAAATTTGATCCTTTGAATTCTACAAGCATACTACATGTTCGATAGGATATTCAACTTTCTCGGAACACCCTTCCGCTACCCGATTGGCGCAAATGATCAACTTTTTCATACAGCCCATGGCATGAGGCCGCATGAGAAATCCGGACATGCCGTTGGCTAGCGTTTCGCTGACCACGGCGCGACACCCTGGCGGACCGCCGCCGAGATCACTTGGCCGGGCGGCCCCATCAGTTCCGAATGACAAACCGGCCAAAGCGCAGCCCGACACGCGTGGTTCAAAACGCCCACTGCATGCGGAAACCTCATGAAAGCGGTGACTATTAAGCCGACCGCGCACACGGCCGCGGTCGATGTGCTTTTCCAGGCGCTGACCGAATACGCCCAGGAGGCCATGGTGGCGCTCAGCAGGGAAGGATTGGTTATCTACCTGAGCCCGTCGCTTGAGGAGATTGTCGGTCACTCCACACGGACTGCTCTTGGAAAGGCCTTTTTCGAGCTGATCCATCCGCCCGATCGCGAGCAACTCGAGCGCGCCATGAATGCGGCGCTTGGCCATGCCGAACGGCCGGTGCGACTGAGTTTCCGGATCGCCGCTGAGGAAGGGAGTCTGAGGTCGTTCGACGGCGTCATCACTTTTGTTGATACGCGCCTCAAGCAGCCGCTGCTGGTGATCAATGCCAGCGATGTAACCAGCCACAAGAAAACCCTCGCCGCCCTCGCGGAAAGCGAGGCAAACCTCGCCGATATTCAGCGCATGGCCAAGATCGGGTCCTGGTACTGGGATGCGGACACCGACGAATTCGCCGGCTCGGAAGAGGCCTATCGGATTTACGGCATTGATGCGGTCGGCCGGCCGGCGACCCTGAATGGCTACCTGACCCGCGTCCATCAGGACGATCAGATCAACTTTCACAGGGCCGTTCTGCAGACTCTGGCCAATCGGGAGCCCTTCTGCCTGTCGCACCGGTTTGTCCGAAAGGGCGGGGAGGTGATCATCGTTCACCATACCGGCGAGGCCGTGTCCGATGCCAGAGGTAAGGCCAAGGGCATCAAGGGAACAACACAGGACATCACCGCCGAACGGTGCGCGGAGGAGACGCTTCTTCGCAAAGAAGAGCTGCTTAACGAAGCGCAGGCGGTGTCCAATGTCGGAAGCTGGGAGACCGACTTGACGACGGGCGAGGTATTTTGGTCGGCGGAGATGTGCCGGCTGCTCGGTTACGAGCCGGGGGTGCGCGACACCAGCGGCGAGGCTTACATGCGCCGGGTCCACCCCGACGACCGGCCGCGTTTGGAAGAGTCCATAAGACGGCTGAAAGCCGGCGAGCCGGTCAAGATCGACTACAGGCTCAGCGTCGACGGGAAAATCCGGCATGTGCACGCCCGGGGGCAGGCCAATAGCGATGATTCCGGCAAGACCGTGAGGACCTATGGCAGCGTCCAGGACATTACCGAGCGCGTCGCCTATGAAGCCGCGCTGAGGCGCAGCGAGGAACGGCTCGAGGAGGCCCAGAGGATCGCCCGGATCGGCAGCTGGGAGGTCGACTTCGTCAACCGCAAATCCTACGGCTCGCGAGAGTTCTTCCGGCTCTATGCCAATTCTCCGATCCTGGGCGCCGACGACCTCGAGTTTCTGAAGACCGGCGTCCATCCTCAGGACGTGCCGCTGGTCGCCGACTTCATCGACCAAATCACCGGGCAGAAGCAGACGGCAACGGCCGAATTCCGCATTCTGGCCGGTGATCAGACGCGCTGGGTTTCCGCGCGCGGCGAATGCGAAACCGACGAGGACGGCGCCCTTCTCAGGGCATCGGGAACGCTGCAGGACATCACCGACCGCAAGCAGGCGGAAACGCAGCTCCTACGCGTTCAAAAAATGGAATCGGTGGGCCAGCTGACGAGCGGCATCGCGCATGATTTCAACAATCTTCTCATGATCATCATCGGTAATCTGGAGCTGATCAACAGTCGGATCGATGATGAAAAGGGGCTCAAGGACCAAATCTCAGCGGCGATCCGCGCGGCAAACCGCGGCGCCGATCTGACCCAGAATCTGCTGTCCTTCTCCCGCCGGCAATCCCTCGCAGCCGCACCCACCGACGTCAGCGCGCTCATCGAAGGCATGTCGCGGATTATCTGCCCGACGCTCGGACAAAGCATCAAGATCGAAACGGCGATACGCTCGGAATTGTGGCCAATACTGGTTGACCCCGCGCAACTCGAAAGCGCGCTTCTCAATCTCGCCGTGAACGCCCGCGACGCCATGCCGGGTGGCGGGCAGCTTCGAATTGGCGCTGAGAATCTGCGTATCGGCGAGGCCGGCGGATCTCGCTATGGCGAAATCCCGCCCGGCGATTACGTCGTTATCTCCGTAGCCGACACCGGCTGCGGCATGACTGACGAAGTCAAGGAACGGGTCTTCGAGCCCTTCTTCACCACCAAGGAATTCGGCCGTGGAAGCGGGCTTGGCCTGAGCATGGTTTACGGTTTCGTCAAGCAATCCGGCGGGCGGATCCACATCCAAAGCGAAGAGGGCAAAGGCACGACCGTCAGGCTGTTCCTGCCACGCCTGCTCCACGCAAAGAACGACGAGGAGACGTGCGACGCCCCCGACGGCGAGCGAAAGCAACGGGAGACCATTTTGGTCGTCGAGGACGATCCCGATGTGCGGTCTTTCGTCGTCGGGACCCTGGCCAGGCTCGGCTATGCCACGCTGGAAGCTTCCGACGGCCCGGCGGCGCTCAAATATGTCGAGGAAGGGGCGGCGTTTGACCTGCTCTTCACCGATCTGATCCTTCCCGGCGGGCTGAATGGGACCGAGGTTGCGGATGCCGTGACGACGTGCCGGCCGGACGTGGCGGTAGTCTACACGTCCGGC
>JAKSBY010000354.1 GCA_022360855.1 Sphingomonadales bacterium
CGGCATCAGCATGGGCCTCTTGACCGAAGCGGAGCTGGATACGCCGCTCGATTTCGCGGCCTTGATGGGGGTCGACTGTCTGGGGCTCGGCACGGCCGCCGTGATCGTACTCGACGAGACGGTCTCGATCGTCGACTTTTTGCACAACAGCTGCCGGTTCTTCGCACACGAAAGCTGCGGCCAATGCACGCCCTGCCGCGAGGGCACGGGCTGGATGTGGCGGGTCATGGAGCGCCTGGTCGACGGCCGCGCCGACAAGGCGGAGATCGACATGCTGCTCGATGTCACCTATCAGGTTGAGGGCCACACCATCTGCGCGCTCGGCGATGCGGCGGCGTGGCCTATCCAGGGCCTGATCCGGCATTTCCGGGACGACATCGAAGCGCGCATCGATGCGTTCGATGCACAAAAGGCGGCGGCGGAGTAGGGTGCGATGCCGACATTGACAGTCAACGGCAAGGAAGTGACCGTCGAGCCGGGCACGACGGTCTTGCAGGCTTGCGAGGAGGCGGGCCAGGAGATCCCGCGCTTCTGCTATCACGAGCGGCTTTCCATCGCAGGAAACTGCCGTATGTGTCTGGTGGAAATGGAGAAATCGCCGAAGCCAATTGCCAGCTGCGCCATGCCGGCGGCGGACGGCATGGTGATCCATACCGACACCGAGACGGTCAAGAAGGCGCGCGAAGGGGTGATGGAGTTCCTGCTCATCAACCACCCGCTGGACTGCCCGATCTGCGATCAGGGCGGCGAATGCGATCTGCAGGACCAGGCCATGTTCTATGGCCGCGGCGCCAACCGCTTCGGCGAGAACAAGCGCGCGGTGGCGGAAAAGCACATGGGCCCCCTGATCAAGACGATCATGACCCGCTGCATCCACTGCACGCGCTGCATCCGCTTTGCCGAGGAGGTGGCCGGCGTGCCCGAGCTCGGCGCCATCTATCGCGGCGAGAACATGCAGATCACCACCTATCTGGAGAAGACGCTGGACAGCGAGCTCTCCGCCAATGTGATCGACCTCTGCCCGGTCGGCGCCTTGACCTCGCGGCCCTATGCCTTCACCGCGCGATCCTGGGAGCTGACCAAGACCGAGAGCATCGACGTGATGGACGCGCTCGGCAGCAACATCCGCGTCGACGCCCGTGGCAACGAAGTGATGCGCGTGCTGCCCCGGCTGCATGACGATATCAATGAGGAATGGATCTCCGACAAGACTCGCTATGCCTGCGACGGCCTCAAGGCGCGGCGGCTTGACCGGCCCTATGTGCGCAAAGGCGGTAAGCTCACCGAGGCGAGCTGGGACGAGGCCTTTGCCGCCGTGGCGGATGGGCTGAAGGGCCGGCAGGGGAGCGAGATCGCGGGCTTGGTCGGTGATCTGGCGGACCTCGAGGCCATGACCGCGCTCAAGGACCTCTTGGCCGGCCTCGGCTCGGACCGCGTCGAATGCCGGGTTAACGGCGCCGCGCTGGAGGCCGGGGTACGCGCCTCTTACCTGTTCAATTCCGGCATTGCCGGCATTGACGAAGCCGATGCCATCCTCCTGATCGGTACCAACCCGCGCTGGGAGGCGGCCGTCCTCAACGCCCGCATCCGGGCAGGCGTGGTCCACAGGGGTGTCAAGGTCGCCAATGTGGGGCCGGTGATCGATCTTACCTATCCGGTGGCGCAGCTCGGCGACGACGCGGCGGTGCTCAACGATCTGGGGGATTTTGCGGAGGTGCTGAAAAGCGCCGAGCGGCCGATGCTGATCCTGGGGCAGGGTGCTCTGACGGGTGAGAACGGCGCTGCCGTGCTCGGCGCGGCGCGGAAGATTGCCGAGTTCTGCGGGCTGATCAAAGACGGCTGGAACGGCTTCAACGTGCTGCACACCGCTGCCTCGCGGGTCGGCGCGCTGGATCTCGGGCTGACCACCGAGGGTGGCGTCAGCGGTATCTTGGAAAACTCGAAGGCCGTCTTCAATCTGGGTGCCGACGACATCGATTCGTCTTCCCTGGCGGACTGCTTCACCATCTATATCGGCAGCCATGGCGACGAAGGCGTGCGCCATGCCGACGTCATCCTGCCGGCTGCCGCCTATACGGAGAAGAGCGGCACCTACATCAATACCGAAGGCCGGGTGCAGTTGGCACAGAAGGCGGTGTTTCCGCCCGGCGACGCGCGCGAGGACTGGACCATTCTGCGGGCGTTGTCCGAGCGTTTGGGCAAGAAGCTGCCTTACGATTCGCTCGCAGAGCTGCGCCGCCGCATGGTCGAGGCGTTGCCGCATCTGACGGCGCTCGACGACGTGCCCGCGGTGGAATGGGGCGATTTCGGCGGCAATGGGCCGGTCAAATCTGGTCCGTTCAAGCTGCCCATCGAGAATTTCTACTTTACCAACCCGATCGCGCGCGCCTCGCAGACCATGGCGGAATGCTCGGCGGCGAAGTTCGGCGACAAGGAACAGGCGACCGGCACCGATGGATAGCGGCATTTATCAAACGCTGATGGGCGGTGCGCCGGTGTGGCTGCAATACGGCCTCTGGACCACCTTGATGGTGCTCGTCATCGTGCTGCCGCTCTTGCTGGCCGTGGCTTTCGCCGTCTATTTCGACCGCAAGGTGTGGGCCGCCATGCAGATGCGCCGTGGCCCGAACGTGGTCGGCCCCTTCGGGCTCCTGCAAAGCTTTGCCGACGGCATCAAGCTCCTGTTCAAGGAGACCATCGTCCCGGCGGGCGCCAACAAAGGCATCTTTATCCTGGCGCCGATGATCACCTTCATCCTGGCCATGATCGGCTGGGCCGTGATTCCATGGGACGAGAACCTGGTGCTCGCCAACCTCAATGTCGGCGTGCTCTATCTCTTCGCCATCTCGTCCTTGGGCGTTTACGGCATCATCATGTCGGGCTGGGCGTCGAACTCCAAATACGCCTTTCTTGGGGGCCTTCGTTCGGCCGCGCAGATGGTTTCCTACGAGGTCTCCATCGGCTTTGTCATCGTCACCGTGCTGGTCAAGGTCGGCTCGCTGAACCTCTCGGAGATCGTCGGTGCGCAGGCGGGCGGCATCGTCTACTGGCACATCTGGCCCCTGTTCCCAATGTTCGTGATCTTCCTGATCAGCGCCATGGCCGAGACCAACCGGCCGCCTTTCGATTTGCCCGAGGCCGAGGCCGAGCTCGTGGCCGGCTATCAGGTAGAATACTCGTCCATGGCCTTTGCGCTGTTCTGGCTCGGCGAATACGCCAACATCCTTCTGATGTGCGCCATGACGGCGGTGCTGTTCATGGGCGGCTGGCACGCGCCCGTCGGCTTCCTGGAGTTCATTCCTGGGCCGCTCTGGCTGTTCTTCAAGATCGTCTTCCTGTTCTTCGTTTTCGCCTGGGTCAAGGCGACCGTGCCGCGTTACCGCTACGATCAGCTGATGCGGCTCGGCTGGAAGGTCTTCCTGCCGATTTCGCTGTTTGCAGTCGCCGCCTATGCGGGGATTTTTCTCTATGGTGGGTTCATAGGCTGATGCGGCTTGTATCCGACACCCGCGCCGCTATGGTACGCCCGCTGAAGGAAAGGGGCATCTGATGGCCGCCATCGCGCAAGCCGCCAAGAGCCTGCTCTTGCTGGAATTCGTCAAAGCCATGTGGCTCACCCTGCGCTATGTGGGGCGGCCCAAGGCGACCCTGAATTACCCTTACGAGAAGGGGCCGCTGAGCCCGCGTTTCCGCGGCGAGCATGCACTCAGGCGCTACCCCAACGGCGAGGAGCGCTGCATTGCCTGCAAGCTCTGCGAGGCGATCTGTCCGGCACAAGCCATCACCATCGAGGCGGAACCGCGCGAAGACGGCAGCCGGCGCACCACCCGCTACGATATCGACATGACCAAATGCATCTATTGCGGCTTCTGCGAGGAGGCGTGCCCGGTGGATGCCATCGTCGAGGGGCCGAATTTCGAGTTCGCCACCGAGACGCGCGAAGAGCTGATGTACAACAAGGACAAACTACTGGCCAACGGTGATCGCTGGGAGCGCGAGATCGCCGCCAACCTGGCCGCCGACGCGCCTTACCGTTAAGCGTGCGCGTTAGAATAAAGACCGAAACAAGGGCAAAGGGAACGGGAAACACTATGGTCGTTCAGGCGTTGAGCTTCTATCTCTTCGCGACCATCGCAGTCTTAGCCGGGTTGATGGTGATTTCATCCAGAAACCCGGTGCATTCGGTGTTGTATCTGATCCTCGCCTTCTTTAATTCAGCGGCGCTCTTCGTTCTGATGGGCGCCGAGTTTTTGGCAATGATCCTGCTCATCGTCTATGTCGGCGCGGTCGCCGTACTGTTCCTGTTCGTCGTGATGATGCTGGACATCAATTTTGTCGAGCTACGCAAGGGCGCCCTTAGATATCTGCCGATCGGCGCGCTCATCGGCCTGGTCCTATTGGCCGAGCTGATCATTCTGGTCGGCGGGCAGGTCATCGAGGCCGACCCGGTCGGCGCGCTGCATGCGATTCCGGACCCCGAGCAGGTTACCAACACCGAGGCCCTGGGCCGGCTGCTCTATACGGACTACATTTACGTTTTTCAGGCTGCGGGGATGATCCTGCTGGTCGCCATGATCGGCGCCATCGTGTTGACCCACCGGGTGCGCGCGGGCGTCAGGAAGCAGAACATCGCGCGCCAGGTGGGCCGCACGCGGGCCGAGGCGGTGCAGCTCAAAAAGGTCGAGCCGGGGCAGGGGCTGTAGCCATGGAAATCGGTCTCGGACACTACCTCACCGTCGCGGCGATCCTGTTTACGCTGGGCATTTTCGGGATTTTCCTGAACCGCAAAAACGTCATCATTATCCTGATGTCCATCGAATTGATGCTGCTCGCGGTCAATATCAACCTGGTGGCGTTTTCGGTGCATCTGCAAGACTTGGTGGGCCAGGTTTTCGCCATGTTCGTGCTTACGGTGGCGGCCGCCGAGGCGGCCATCGGGCTCGCCATTCTCGTCATCTATTTCCGCCTGCGCGGCTCTATCGAGGTTGAAGACATCAACCTCATGAAAGGGTAGGCGAACCGGATGCTCTACAAAGCCATCGTCTTTCTGCCGCTCTTCGGCTTTCTGATCGCCGGCCTTTTCGGCCGCTGGATCGGCGACCGCGGCGCGCAGCTCGTGACCTCGGGTTTCCTCGTCATCGCAGCGGTCCTTTCGGTGTTTGCCTTCATGGATGTGGCCATCGGCGGCAATACGCACACTGTGATCGTGGCCGATTGGGTGCGCTCGGGCGAGCTGTCCTTTAGCTGGGCCTTCAAGATCGACACCCTGACGGCGGTGATGCTGGTCGTCGTCACCTGGGTCTCGGCGATCGTGCACATCTACTCCATCGGCTATATGGCCGGCGATCCGGGCATTCCGCGCTTCATGGCCTATCTGTCGCTCTTCACCTTCGCCATGCTGATGCTGGTAACCGCCGATAACCTCGTGCAGATGTTCTTCGGCTGGGAAGGCGTCGGGCTCGCCTCCTACCTGTTGATCGGCTTCTGGTACAAAAAGCCCGAGGCCAATGCGGCGGCTATCAAGGCCTTTCTGGTCAACCGCGTTGGCGATTTCGGCTTCTCGCTCGGCATCTTCGCTTGTTTCCTGTTGTTCAGTTCGGTGCAGCTCGACACCATCTTCGCTTCGGCCCCGATCCACGCCGATACGACCATCGAATTCCTCGGCTACGAGGTGCATGCGCTGACCACCATCTGCGTACTGCTCTTCATCGGCGCCATGGGCAAGTCGGCACAGCTCGGGCTGCATACCTGGCTGCCGGACGCCATGGAGGGCCCGACGCCGGTTTCGGCCCTGATCCACGCGGCGACCATGGTCACCGCCGGGGTTTTCCTGGTGGTGCGCTGCTCGCCGATCTTCGAATACGCGCCGGACGCGCTCTCGCTCGTCGCCATCGTTGGTGCGGCGACGGCCTTCTTCGCCGCCACGGTCGGTCTCGTTCAGAACGACATCAAGCGGGTCATCGCCTATTCCACCTGTTCGCAGCTCGGCTATATGTTCTTCGCCGCCGGCGTCTCGGCCTATGGCGCGGCGATCTTCCACCTCTTCACCCACGCCTTTTTCAAGGCGCTTCTGTTCCTCGGCGCCGGGTCGGTGATCATCGCCATGCATCACGAGCAGGACATGCGCAAGATGGGTGGTATCCGGACGATGGTGCCGGTCACCTACATCCTGATGCTGATCGGCACGCTGTCGCTAACCGGGTTCCCTTACACCGCCGGGTTCTTCTCCAAAGACATGGTGATCGAGGCGGCTTACGCGTCGCATCGCACAGGCGCCGGCTTCGCCTTTATCATGGGCGTTTCTGCGGCGCTGATGACCTCCTTCTATTCCTGGCGGCTCATGTTCATGACCTTCCATGGCACGCCCCGGGCGGGCGAAGAGGTGATGCGCCACCTCCATCCCGTGCCCGCCGTGATGCTCGCGCCTCTGAGCGTGCTGGCGCTCGGCGCACTCCTGGCTGGAGTCATTTTCTACGAAGACTTCGTCGGCGGTGCCCGCGCGCTATTCTGGGGCGAGTCCATCCTCGTCCTCGGTGAGGACATCATCGAGGAAGCGCATCACGTGCCCGCCTACATCAAATGGCTGCCGACCGTGATGATGGCTATCGGCTTCCTGCTGGCGTTCCAGCTTTACATCCGCAAGCCGCATCTGCCCGCGGCGCTGGCGTCTACCTTCCGCGGACTCTATCTGTTCCTGCTCAACAAATGGTATTTCGACGAGCTGTTCGACTTCCTCTTCGTGCGGCCTTCGAAACGGTTGGGCAGGCTGCTCTGGAAGGGCGGCGACGGGCGCATCATCGACGGCTTCGGGCCGGACGGTATCGCCGCCACGGTGCTTCGGATCGCCCGGCGCTCCAAGACCATTCAGACGGGCTATGTCTACCACTACGCCTTTGCCATGCTGATCGGCGTTGCCATAGCCGTGACCTATTTCATCGTCGTCGGGGGAGGGCAATAGGCGGTCATGTCCGACTTTCCCATCCTCTCGATTTTGCTGGCTATTCCCCTGCTCGGGGTGCTGCTGATCCTGATTCAGCGCAGCAGTGACGAAGAATTGGTCAAGCGCAATGTTCGCCACGCGGCGCTATGGGTCACTGTCGGCGAATTGATCGTCGCATTGATCCTGTGGTTCAATTTCGACCCCAGCAACCCGGACTTCCAATTCGTCGAGAAGGCCGCCTGGATCGGCGACAGCTTCGCCTATCACCTCGGCGTGGACGGCATCTCGATCCTGTTCATCGTCCTGACCGCGTTCTTAATGCCGCTTTGCATCCTGGCGAGCTGGACCTCCATCACCGAGCGCGTCAAGGAATACATGATTGCGTTCCTGTTGATGGAAACCATGATGATCGGCGTCTTCTGCGCGCTCGATCTGGTCATGTTTTACATCTTTTTCGAGGGCGGCCTGATCCCGATGTTCCTGATTATCGGGGTGTGGGGCGGGGCGCGGCGCATCTACGCGTCGTTCAAGTTTTTCCTCTACACGCTGCTCGGCTCGCTCTTGATGCTCCTGGCCATGCTCTACATGTATTGGCAGGCAGGCACGACCGACATCCCGACGCTTTTGACCTACGATTTCGCGGCGGACGCGCAGACTTGGCTGTGGTTGGCGTTTTTCGCCTCCTTTGCGGTCAAGATGCCGATGTGGCCGGTGCATACCTGGCTGCCGGACGCGCATGTCGAGGCGCCGACCGCGGGCTCGGTGATCCTTGCTGGCGTGCTCCTGAAGATGGGCGGCTACGGTTTTCTGCGCTTCTCCATCCCCATGTTCCCCGTTGCCTCGGTCGAATTGGGCTGGCTGGTCTTTGCTCTGAGCTTGATCGCGGTGATCTACACCTCCTTCGTCGCGCTGGCGCAGGAGGACATGAAAAAGCTGATCGCCTATTCCTCGGTCGCCCATATGGGCTTCGTCACTCTGGGGCTCTTCGTGCTCAATCCGCAGGGCATCGAAGGCGCCATTTTCCAGATGCTCTCGCACGGCATCATCTCCGGCGCGCTGTTCCTGTGCGTCGGCGTGATCTATGACCGGCTGCACACCCGCGAGATCGCCCGCTATGGCGGTCTCGTTCACAACATGCCGCGTTACGCCGTCGTGTTCATGGTCTTCACCCTGGCTTCGATCGGGCTGCCGGGCACGTCCGGCTTTGTCGGCGAGTTCCTGGTGCTGGTCGGCGCCTACACCCATATGAGCGTGCTTGCCTTTATCGCCGCCTTTGGCGTCATCCTGGGTGCCGCCTACATGCTCTGGCTCTACCGCCGGGTCGTCTTCGGCGAGCTCGTCAAGGAAGACCTGAAGCCGCTCAAGGACCTGTCCTTGCGCGAAGTGATCATCATGGTGCCGATCGTCTTGGCCTCGATCTGGATGGGCGTCTATCCGAAACCGGTGCTGCACACGATCAACGCCTCGGTGAATAAGCTGCTCGCCCAGCATGAGCAGGCCATCCAGCGCTACGAGCAGGCCCGGCTGCCGGTCGAGGCGCCCGTCCTTGCGGAGACCGCCAATGACTGACGCGGCCTTGCCCAACCTCGTCCCGGCCTTGCCGGAGATATTCATGGCCCTCGGCGCCATGGCGCTTCTCATGCTCGGCGTCTTCAGGCGCAAGGGCAATTTCCAGGTGGTAAGCTGGCTTGCCGTCGTGCTGATGACGGTGGCGCTGTTGATCATCGCCGTCGAACCGCAAGGCCGCCACGTCACCTTCTCGGGCATGTTCGTGACCGATGAATTCGCCCGCTTCATGAAGATCCTGGTGCTGCTCGGGACCATTGCCACCCTGATCATGTCGCTGCCCTATCTGCGCCGGAACGAGTTGCAGAGCTTCGAATATCCCGTGCTCATCCTGCTCGCCGCGCTCGGCATGTGCATGATGATCTCGGCCAACGATCTGTTGGCGCTCTATATCGGTCTGGAGCTGCAAAGCCTCAGTCTTTATGTCCTGGCGGCCTTCAACCGCGACCGCCAGCGGTCGACCGAAGCGGGACTGAAATACTTCGTCCTGGGCGCGCTGTCGTCGGGCATGCTGCTCTACGGTATCTCCCTGCTCTACGGCTATACGGGCGGCACGTCCTTCCCGCATCTGGCGGCCGCGGTGGCGGGTGGAGAACCCGGGATCGGCGTGATCGTCGGCCTGGCCTTCCTGGTGGCGGGGTTGGCCTTCAAGGTCTCTGCCGTGCCGTTCCACATGTGGACGCCGGACGTCTATGAGGGCGCGCCGACGCCGGTCACCGCCTTCTTTGCCGCGGCGCCCAAGGTCGCCGCCATGGCGCTGTTCCTGCGCGCCGTGCTGGGCCCGTTCCCGGAGCTTGTGGATCAGTGGCGGCAGCTTATCGTCTTCCTTTCGATCGCCTCCATGGTCCTGGGCGCTTTCGCCGCTATCGGCCAGACCAATATCAAGCGCCTGATGGCCTACAGCTCCATCGGCCATGTCGGCTACGCGTTGATTGGCCTGGCTGCCGGCACCGCGGCGGGCGTCGAAGGCGTGCTGATCTATATGGCTATCTATCTCACCATGACCGTCGGCACCTTCGTCTGCATCCTCGCCATGCGCAACAAGGACGGCATGACCGAGGATATCGAAGACCTGGCGGGCTTGATGAAGACCCGGCCGGCCTTGGGCCTTGCGTTGACGATCTTCATGTTCTCGCTGGCCGGAATCCCGCCCTTGGCCGGTTTCTTCGGCAAGCTCTACGTATTCCTCGCCGCTATCGATGCCGGGCTCTATGCACTCGCCGTAATCGGCGTTGTCGCCAGTGTGGTTGGTGCCTTCTACTATCTGCGTATCGTCAAGATCATGTGGTTTGACGAGCCGTCGGTCGAATTCGAACCCATCGCCTATATGCCGTCGTCATTGGTGGTCACGGTCACGGCCGTATTCAATTCCCCGGTCTTCCTGCTTCTGGCGCCGTTGATTCCGTTCGTCCAGGGCGCCGCGCGCTCGCTGATCGCCTAGCGACAGATCCGTGAATTCCAACTCCGGCGCCTTCTCCGTCCCGTCCGGCTATCAGCTCGCCCATTTCACCGAGATCGGCTCGACCAATGACGAGGCCAAACGCGCGGCCGAAACCGGCGAGCCCGGCAACCTCTGGGTCGTCGCCGACCGGCAGACCGCTGGCCGCGGGCGGCGCGGTCGCGGATGGGTTTCCGGGCTGGGCAACCTTTTTGCCAGCGTGATGATTCGCCCGGCGGCCGCGCCGGAGGCCTCGGGGCTGTTGTCCCTGGCCGCATCCCTGGCGGTGCACGATGCCCTGGCTAGCCTCACCGGATCGGGCGATGCCCTCACCTGCAAATGGCCGAACGATGTTTTGCTGAACGGCGCCAAGGTGGCGGGGATCCTGCTGGAATCAGCGTCGTCTGGCGGACGGATCGACTGGGCCGTGATCGGCATCGGCATCAATGTGGCCTATGCGCCGTCGGGCTTGCCGTATCCGGCGGCCTCGCTGCGTGACGCCGGGTTCGCCGGCCTGTCGGCAGCCGATGTGTTCGCGGCCCTGGCGCAGTCCGTGGCCGTCAGAATCGGCGACTGGGAAGCCGGATCGGGCGAAGGCCTGCGCGATGCCTGGCTGGCGCGTGCCCATGGCCTCGGCGGCAAAATCACCGCGCATGTGGGAACCGCAACGGTCGCCGGAACCTTCGAGGGCTTGGACTCCGACGGGACATTGATTGTAAGAGAGGCGGCGGGAGGCGTCCGGCGGATCCGCTCCGCCGACGTTTTTCCGCAATCCGGGAGCTGACATGCTGCTTGCCATAGATGCCGGAAACACCAATGTCGTCTTCGCCGTGCTCGACGACGGTGGGATCGTGCGGAAATGGCGCATCTCCACCGATGAGCGGCGCACGGCGGACGAATATATGGTGTGGATCAGCCAGGTGATGAAACTGGCCGGTCTTTCGGTGGACCAGGTCGACGCTGCCGTCATCGCCTCGGTGGTGCCGCCCGTCGTCCTGCAGCTCGTCCTCCTGTGCCGCCGCTATTTCGAATGCGAACCCATGGTCATCGGCGAGGCCGGCGTGGACCTCGGTATCGCGGTGAAGATCCGCAATCCGGACGAGGTCGGCGCCGACCGGCTGGTCAACGCGGTGGCCGCTTCCCGGCTGGTCGGCGGCCCGCTGATCGTCATCGATTTCGGCACCGCGACCACTTTCGACGTCATTGGCGCGACCGGGGACTATCTCGGCGGCGTCATCTGCCCCGGGATCAATCTCTCGCTCAGGGCGCTGCATGAGGCCGCGGCCAAGCTGCCGCGGATCGCGCCCGAGATGCCGGTATCGAACCAGGTCACCGGCCAAAGCACCATCGAAGCCATGCAGTCCGGCGTGTTCTGGGGCTATATCGCGATGATCGAGGGTCTGGTCGCACGGCTCAAGGCGGAGCATGACGCGGCCATGAAGGTCGTGGCGACCGGCGGTCTGGCCAAGATTTTCCATGGCCGCACCGATGCCATCGACGAGGTCAGCCATGATCTGACGATCCACGGGCTGCGCTTCATCTACGATCACAATGCCGGCTGACGCGACTTGAGCGACGTTAGGATAGCCGGCGACGATCTGGTCTTTCTGCCGCTCGGCGGCTCCGGCGAGATCGGCATGAACCTCAACCTGTACGGCCATGCCGGCAAATGGCTGATGGTCGATCTCGGCATGTCCTTCACCGATGGTCAGGTTCCGGGCGTCGATCTGGTATTCCCCGACCCAAAGTTCATTGTCGAGCGCCGCGACGATCTTCTTGGACTGATCCTGACCCACGGCCATGAAGATCATATCGGCGCGGTTCCACACCTTTGGCCGATGCTGCGTTGTCCGATCTGGGCCACCGCCTTTACCGCCGAACTGGTCAAGAACAAGCTTGCCGAGCGTGGCTTGTTGGAGGACGCTGAAATCCACATTGCCAAGCCGGAGGTGGAGATCGTGCTCGGGCCGTTCAGGGTTCGCTATGTGCCGCTGGCGCATTCCATCGCCGAGGGCAACGGGCTAACCATCGAGACGCCCGCCGGCACCGTCTTCCACACCGGCGACTGGAAGCTGGATCGCGATCCGATCATCGGCAGTCCGTCCACGCCGGAAGAGCTGACCGCCATCGGGGACAAGGGCGTTCTCGCCATGGTCGGCGATTCCACCAACGTGTTCACCGCCGCCGAATCGGGGTCCGAGACCGCCGTCAAGGAGGCGCTTGTCGAACAGGTCAAAGCCGTCAAGCAGCGGGCGCTGATCACCACTTTCGCCTCCAATGTGGCGCGGGTCGACACGATCGGCGAGGTCGCCAAGGCGACCGGGCGCCATCTCGTGGCGGTCGGCCGCTCGCTCGGGCGGGTCATCGCCGCGGCCAAGGCCACCGGCTACCTGCAAAACCTGCCCAAGCTGGTTGACGAGGAAGACGCCGGCCATCTGCCGCGCGATAAGGTTCTGCTGATGACCACCGGATGTCAGGGCGAGCCGCGCGCGGCGCTGTCGCGCATTGCCTCGGGCGAGCACAAGCATATC
>JAKSBY010000129.1 GCA_022360855.1 Sphingomonadales bacterium
CGTTGATCGCCGCGTCCGAGATCAACAGCATCTTGGGATAGCTCGGCACGTCCATCACGAAGACATGGCTCATGCGCCGCTCGGTGCGCAGGCCCGTATCCGGGTCGATCAGCGCCTCCATCACCTCGTCGGTATGCAACGCGCCCTTCATGATCGCCGCCGCCCTGCCCTCGCGGACGAGCTGCACCGCCCTCTCGGCCGCCGCGTGGCTGTGCGGCGCCTCCCCGATCTCGAATGCCGAGATATCGGCCTCGATCTCGGCCGCGGCCGTCTCGATCCGGGCCCTGGGCCCGACAAGGATCGGCAGGATCAGCGATTCGCCGGCCGCAGCCAGGGCGCCGCCAAGCGACAGATCGTCCACCGGATGCACGACGGCCGTAGGAACCGGTTCCAGGGACTGGGCCTGTTCGATGAGCCGAAGGAAGCCGTCTGTAAGTGCGGATGGTTCGTTCATGGCCACCATATGTGGCAGGGTTGTGCGAAAACCCTATGACGGCGATCAATTCATCAAAGCAAAAAGTGGGCGCGCGCCACCCGCCCTTCGACAAGCTCAGGGCGAACGGAATTTGAAAACCCGTTCGTGCTGAGCCTGTCGAAGTACAAATGGTGGCTCGGATGTTCCGGGGAGCCGCCTAACCCTCGACCGGATCGGCGAGCGCGACGGTCAGGCCGAGCTTCTGCGCAAGTTCCTTGCGCTCGTAATTGACCAGGTCCGCCGAGAGCAGGGTGACGCCCTTGCGACGCCAGGTCTCGATCAGCTGGATGGTCAGCGCTTTGCCCTCGGGATGCTGGGCAATGCGGTCCAGGGTGCGGGCGGAAAGCTCTACCATGCCGCCGGTGACCTTCAGCATCAGGTTCTCGTCGGTCACCACGTCGGCGAAACGGTCGATCCAGAGCGGGAATCCCGCCTCGGCAAGACGGTTGAAGCCGTCCCAGGCCGCGCCGCCGCCGCGCAAGGACGGCATCAGCCGGATGCGAAAGCCGATCTCGCCCGGCCGAATCTGACTTGATCTGGAAAGCTCAATAATTTCAGATATATATTCTGTTCTCTTAAGATTAACTACGCAGAGCTCGAACATGCCGGGGACGCGCCGTTCCTTGTCCTCGGCCAGGGTTCTGACGCGCAGAAACTCGGCCAGGATGGTGAGGTCGTGCCTGGCCGCCAGATCGGGATGATCGCGCAGCACGATCAGCTCGTCGGCAAAGCGGATCCGGTTGTCGATCAAAACCTTGGGCTGATGCAGAACGACGATGCGGACGTTGGTGCGGCCGTCGCGCACCTCCCGGGGCGTGGTCCGGTATTTGTGGGCATCCAGCGCATCGCGGATCAGCCGACGATGATGCTCTACGCCATCGATGACGTCCGACAGGGTCTGGTCGTCGCGGCCGTCGATCTCGCCGAGAAAGACGCCGCGGGCGTGGTTGAGCGCCTGTTTCAGCGTATCGGAATCGAGGTCGCGCTGGTCGATCTCCAGACCTTTGGTCTTGAGCCCGAGATCGTCCACATTGACCTGGAGCTGCTTGGCAGCCGCGGCCAGTTCGCGCTCCAGCTCCTCGCGGTCGAAACTGTCTTCGGTCAGGAAGGCGTAGGCCGCCTCGTCGATCCTGCCGACCTTGCCGTCCAGGGCCTTGTCGCGAATCGCCGCTTCGATTCCCGCCGTGAGCGCCGCCTCCTTCTCCGCGCCCAGCTTGGCGCCAAGCCCGCCCTCGCGAAGCCCGGCGATATCGACCATGGCGAGATCGGTGGCGCCGTCGCCCTCGCCGCGCACCACCGAATCGACGAAAGCGAAGAATTCCTCGGTGCCGAGCGGCTCTTCGGCCGGCTCATCGGCGGCGCCGGCCTGTCCCTGCGCCGGCTTGAACACGTCGAGCCGGCGGTCGCCGCTTGCCTCGTCGACGCTGACAAGCATGTCGAAATTGATGTAGCCGGCGCCGTTAGCGTGGCGCAGCGGCACCTTGGGCAGGGTCAGGCCATTCAGGAAGCCGTCATTCTCCCACAACAGCTCCATGCGGCTCTGCGCATCGAAAGGCAGCAGGTGGCTGAGCGGCAGGCCGAAGATCTGCTCCGGCCGCCAGCCAAGAATCCGGGTGATCGCCTTATCCGCCCGCCGGATGCGTCCGTCGGGATAAAGCGTAATCCAGAATTCCGGCGCCGAAGAGTTGCTTTCTCCGGCCAATGCTGCCTCTGCCGCAGTCATGCGCGCATCATGCCAAGCGGGCGTTAACCGGCAGTTATCCAATAGATTGGATTGACTGAAAGGTGGGGCAGATTTGGTAGCGGAGGAGGGACTCGAACCCCCGACACATGGATTATGATTCCACTGCTCTAACCAGCTGAGCTACTCCGCCATCGCTTTATCGGAAGGGCCGGCCGCGCGGCGGACAAGTCTATAGGGCCGGCGTGTTTGGGCGTCAAGCCGCTCGGTGGCGCGGGAGACGCGCGGACGGCGGGCCCGGCTAGGCCGCCGCCCTGCCCGTCCACGTGTCAGCCGTGATGGCCGTGGAAGCGGAAGTGGCCCTTGAACCCGCGGTGCTTAAATCCACGATGCTTGAATCCCCGATGGTAAAAGCCGTGGTGGCCAAATCTGTGGTGACCGAAGCGGGAGCCATAGAATCCGCGGTGGCCGAAACGCTGATGGCCGAAACGATGGCCGTGAAAACCGCGATGCTTGAAGCCGTGGCCCCTAAAGCCGACATGGCCGATCTGGGTGACTTGGCCGAAGGCGAAGCTCGAATGCAGATTGCCGGCCTGAGCGGCATTGGAGGCAAAGAGACCGATGGCCACGGCGCCGGCGGCCAGTGTCAGTTTCGGGATCAGAGTCGTCATTGGATTTCTCCTTCACACAGGGATTTGCGACAAGCACACCAATCACGTGGCGCCCGTGCCGCACACTTGCGAGTCACGCCTGGTTGAAGGAGATTTGAGCGCGGTGCCTAATAGTATTCGACGATGTAGCGGCTGCCTTCGACGATGAAGCCGCGGCCTTCCTTGTCGTAGCAGAGCGTGCCGCCGATCACCGCCTTGCGGCCCTGGTGGTCGCGGCCCACCTTGTGGACGCGGCCGCAGCCTTCGGGAATCGGGGTCGGACCCTCGGCAAAATAGTCGGCGGCCACGGGATAGCCGTCGACCCCGCGCACCGGATATTGCCGGTCCATGGTCTCGGCGGCGTAGGCGTCCGGGTTCACATAGTCGCTGCCGGACGCGTAGCCGTCATCGGTATAGCCGGACGCGTTATAGGTCGTCGCGTAGCCGTAGCCCGATCCGTAGTAGCCGTAGTAGGGCCGGTAGTAGGAGTAGCGGTAGTACCGCGGCACGGCGTAGCCGCCATAGGTGCCGAGATAGCGGTAGGTCGGCCCGTAATAGTAGGAATAGCGGGGATAGCCGTAATAATACGGATAGCCGAAGAAGAAGCTGAAGCGCGAGTGGTGATGGCCGCGGAAGTGGCGGTGACCTCTGTAGTGGCGATGCTTGAACCTGAAGTGCCGCTTATGCCCGCCCTTGAAATGGTGCCCGCCTTTGAAGCGGCCGTGGCCCTTGAAGTGGTGTTTCCCCTTGCGGTGACCGCCCTTGAAGTGGTGTTTACCCTTGTTGTGGCCACGCCTGAAGTGATGGTCGCGTTTGTTATGGCCGCCTTTGAAGTGATGACCGCCTCTGTGGTGGCCGCCTTTGAACTTATGGCCTCCCCTGTTGTGCCCGGCCTTGAGATTGTTGCCGCCACGACGGTGGTGCGCCGCCTTTTGCCGGTCTGCGTGGCGAAAGGTCCGGTCGCCCCGATGCTGGCGAAACTTCCTTGAGGTTTTGTGGTGCCCAGACGCCCGCCGGCGGTCGTTGTGGCGAAACTTTTGACTGCTCTTGAATTTGCGGACGTGATGTTTGTTGAGCTTGTTGTTGTGGCCGCGTAAGCGGTGCGCGCTTCGGTTGACGTGCCGCTGGGCCTTGAAATGCTTGGCGTGGCCGTGACTGGCGCTCTGTTTACGGTCCGCGAAGGCAGAAGGCGCCGCCACCGCAAGACCGAACCCGACGGCGATTGCCAACAGCAGCATTCCTAGACGCATAACAAATCCTCTCCGCACGCACCCCCGTGTCAGAGCCGGACGCTCTCTCCCGCCTCACACAATAGTGAGGCTAGCTGAACCTCAGATGAACGAGAATCGCGGCCGTTACGCGGCCGCGGCATAGGCGCTTTCGGTCGCGGTGATCCAGCCGCCGCCGAGGACCCGCCCGCCGGCGTAGACCACGCAGGCCTGCCCGGGCGAGACGCCCGCCTCCGGGGTGGCAAGCGAGACGCGCGCATGCCCGCCTTCGGCCAGAACGCGCGCCGGCACCGGCGCCATGGTCGAACGGACCTTGACCGCTGCCTCGACCCCGTCCGCAGGCATTTCGCCGCCAAGCCAGTTGACGTCCGAGAGGCGGATTTCGCTGGTCAGAAGCGCTGCGCGGGGCCCGACCACGACCTGCTTAGCCTCGGGCACGAGCTTCACCACATAGAGTGGTTCGGAAAGACCACCGATATTGAGGCCGCGGCGCTGGCCGATGGTGTAGCCGATGATGCCGTCATGCCGGCCGAGCACGGTGCCGGAGAGGTCGACGATCTCGCCGGGCTCGGCCGCACCCGGCCTGAGCTTCTCGACGACGCTGGCATAGCGCCCCTGTGGCACGAAACAGATGTCCTGGCTGTCCGGCTTGGCCGCAACGGGCAGGTCGAAGCGCGCGGCATGGGCGCGCACTTCGTCCTTCTCCATGCCGCCGAGCGGGAAGCGCAGGAAGGCGAGCTGCTCGGCGGTGGTCGCAAACAGGAAATAACTCTGATCGCGGCCGGTATCGACGGCGGCGTGCAGCTCGGCCGCGCCACCGGTCTCGAGGCGGCGCACATAGTGCCCGGTCGCCATGCAGTCAGCACCTAGCTCACGCGCAGTGCCCAAGAGGTCGCGAAACTTCACCGTCTGATTGCAGCGCACGCAGGGGATCGGCGTTTCGCCACGCACATAGCTGTCGGCGAAGTCCTCGATCACCGACTGGCGGAAGCGGCTCTCGTAATCCAGGACGTAGTGCGGGATCTCCAGCCGCTCGGCCACGCGGCGGGCATCGTGAATGTCCTGCCCGGCGCAGCAGGCGCCTTTCTTTTGCACCGCCTGGCCATGGTCGTAA
>JAKSBY010000763.1 GCA_022360855.1 Sphingomonadales bacterium
ACCGGCGGCGAGATCGAGACACATGGCGGCAACTGGCTCAGGCCCACCGTGGTGACCGACGTGACCGACGATATGGCGCTGATGACCGAGGAGACCTTTGGTCCCGTCCTGCCGGTGATCCCCTTCGACAGCGAAGACGAGGCCATTGCCGCCGCCAACAACACCGAATACGGGCTTTCGGCGGCGGTGTTCTCGGAAGACCTGGACCACGCCAAGCGGGTGGCCGAGCAGATCGATGCCGGCGGTATCTCCATCAATGACGCGGCCCTGACCGGGCTGATGCACGAGGCGGAGAAGAACTCCTTCAAACTCTCGGGCATGGGCGGCTCGCGCATGGGGCCGGCGGGCTATCTGCGCTTCTTCCGCAAAAAGGCGCTGATCACCAATACCGGCCCGACCTTTCCGATCCAGGCGTTTGACGAGAGTGGGGCTGACTATCCATGAGCGCCTGCGTTCACCCTTCGACAAGCTCAGGGCGAACGGGTTGGCCCGGACCGTTCGTGGTGAGCCTGTCGAACCACGAACGCAGGCTCGGTCTAATTGACATATGTCATAGCCGGCCTGAAGCCCGGGCCACTAATTTCGGCCATGAATCGAGCAGCCAGGAGAGGAAAAAATGAATCCGGAGCCGAGCCTGATCCTGGCGACAGCCGCCACCATCGCCGTGGTGCATACGGCGCTGGGGCCCGACCACTACCTGCCCTTCGTGGCCATGGCCAAGGCGCGCGGATGGGGCGCGGTGAAGACCGCCTCGGTGACCGCGATGTGTGGCTTCGGCCATGCCATGGGGTCGGTGCTGCTCGGGCTGATCGGCGTCTCCGCGGGCGTTGCCGTAGCCAAGCTGGAATGGTTCGAATCGAGCCGCGGCGAGCTCGCCGCCTGGGCGCTGATCGCCCTCGGGCTCGTCTATCTCGCCTGGGGGCTGAAGCGCGCCAGGCGCCGCCACGCCCACAGCCATCTCCACGCCCATGCGGACGGTACGGTGCACGCGCATGCCCACAGCCACGACCGCGATCACGTCCACGTTCACGACGCGCCCGGCAAGGCCACACTCGTGCCCTGGTCGCTGTTCCTGATCTTTATTCTCGGCCCCTGCGAGCCGATGATCCCGCTGATGATGGCGCCGATGGCGGCGGGAGACGTCTTCGGGCTGATCGCTGTGGTCACGACCTATACGGCAGTGACCTTGGCCACCATGCTCGCCATCGTCTTCGCTGCGCTCAAGGGCCTCCGCTTTGCCGCAGGCGGCGTCGCCCGCTATGGTCATGCGCTCGCCGGCGGCGTGGTCGCAATGTGCGGCTTCGCCATGGCCTTTTTGGGGCTCTAAAGCATGACGCACGACATCCAAGCCATCGATGCGGTGGTCAACATCTGGACGCCGGAGGCGCTGGCTCACCGGCCCGGCTGGACCGACGAGTTCTTCGTCGGCAAGGTCAAATCGAAGCAGACGTCCGACGGCATCAGCCTGGAATCAATGATCGCCGGCATGGACACCGCCGGCATCGAGATCGGCTTCCTGGTGGCCGCCCGGGCGGGACGGCCGGGCCTGCCTGGCTGCTACCACATGCCCTATGAGGTGGTGGCCGACGCCTGCGCCCAATACCCGGACCGGTTCCGGGGCCTGGCCGGGATCGACCCGTTTGAGGGCATGGCCGGCGTCCGCGCGCTGGAGGATGCGGTCACCAATATGGGCTTCATCGGCGCCCATCTCTATCCGCACTGGTTCGACCTGCCGCCCAACGCCGCAAAATACTATCCCTACTACGCCAAATGCATCGAGCTTGACACCCCGATCCAGATGCAGGTCGGCCAGTCGCTGATCTATTCAAAGGAGCATCGCACCCGATCCGTGGGCCGGCCGATCTATCTGGACGACATCGCCTGCGACCTGCCCGAGCTGAAGCTGATCGGCAGCCATGTCGGCATCCCCTGGCACGACGAGATGATCGCCATGTGCTGGAAGCATGAGAACGTCTATCTGGCGACCGACGCGCACAGCCCGAAATACTGGCCGGAGAGCGTCAGGCACTACATCAATTCCTACGGCCAGGACAAAGCCCTCTTCGGCACCGATTTCCCGGTCCTGGGTTTCGCGCGCACCCGCGACGAGATCGAGGCCTTCAACCTGAAGCCCGAGGCGAAGCGCAAATTCCTGCGCGACAACGCCAAGCGGCTCTACGGGATTTGACGCGATGGCAGGGCCATTGGACGGCATCAGAATCCTCGAATTCACCAGCGTCGTGCTGGGCCCCTGGGCGTGTCAGATGCTCGGCGATCTGGGCGCCGACATCGTCAAGGTGGAGCCGCCCGCGGGCGACACCAACCGCAATCTCGGGCCCAACAAAAACCACGGCGACATGAGCGCGCTGTTCCTCACCTGCAACCGCAACAAGCGCTCCATCGTCTTGAACCTCAAGACCCCGGAGGGCCAGGAAGCGGCCCTGAAATTGGCGGCAGATTCCGACGTTTTGATCCACAATTTCCGGCCCCGGGCCATGGCTAAGCTAGGCCTCGATTACGAGGCGGTGAAGGCGGCCAATCCCGACATCATCTATTGCGCCACCTATGGCTACGGC
>JAKSBY010000496.1 GCA_022360855.1 Sphingomonadales bacterium
AACCGCCGCTGGGTGCCGCGCATCGAGGCCCTGCTGGCCACCCCCGGCGTGCATTTCGTCGCCGTCGGTGCCGGCCATCTGGTGGGCCCGGACAGCGTCATCAAAATGCTCGCGGCACGCGGCATCGCCGCCGAGCGCTGAAGCGCGCCACCGCTGACCCCCTCAGCCGCACGCCCGGACCGCCGCCGTTCGAGGCGATGAATTCGATGCCGGCCTTTTCGAGGGCGGTCTGAATCTTCTTGATGGTCTCAATGGTAACGTTGCGGCCGCTTTCGAAGCGGGTCACCGTATTGACGCCGATCCCGGCTGCCGAAGACAGATCTCTGATCCCCCAATTGAGGGCTGCCCGCGCCATTTTTGAATGTTGGCCGGTGATTAGCATCGCATGGGAAAATTATCACCAGAAAGTGGTTGAAACAAACCAGGAGGTCGGCATGGCTGATCCAGCCCTTAGCATACCTGCACTCCACCCCCGCACCCCCACCCCGTCATTGCGAGGCGGCGCCGAAGCAATCTCGGGGCCCTCGGAGCGCCGCCGCGGCCAGATCGCCACGGCCCTTCGGGCCTCGCGATGACAGGGGAAGGTGGAGGACGGCGCCGCGCGGTGGCGGCCGAGGGAGGGAGGCGCGTGGCCCCTATTCCTCCTCCACCTTCATCTGCGATTGCAGGTAGTTCTCGAGGCCGACCTTGCCGACGAGTTCGAGCTGGGTTTCCAGCCAGTCGACATGCTCTTCCTCGGAGTCGAGGATGTCGGTGAGGAGCTCGCGGGTGACGTAGTCGGAGACGGTCTCGCAGTAAGCAATGGCCTCGCGGAGGTCGGGGATGGCGTCGTGTTCCAGCTCCAGGTCGGCCTTGAGGATCTCCGGCACGTTCTCGCCGATTCGCAAGGTATGGAGCTTTTGCAGGTTGGGCAGGCCCTCGAGGAACAGGATGCGCTCGATGAGCCGGTCCGCGTGCTTCATCTCGTCGATGGATTCTTCGTATTCCTTGTGGCCGAGGCGGTCGAGGCCCCAATTGTCGAGCATGCGGGCATGCAGGAAATACTGGTTGATCGCCGTCAGCTCGTTCCTGAGTATCTTGTTGAGATATTCGATGACCTTTTTGTCGCCCTGCATCGCCCACTCCTTGAGAAAAACCGAGGGATTTCAATACTTAAGACCCTTAAGCCAAAATGAAACGGCCCCGGAGGGCCGTCAACGGAAATCGGTGCAGGTGCGACGCAGTCGCGGAAAAAGTCAGGTCGCGGTCGCCAGGAGCGAGTTATCCGCCGCCCGCTCTTCCTCGATGATCTTGCGCGCCTTGCCGAGGCATTGGCAGCAGTCGGGCGCGGCGCCGAGCCGGCTGTAGACCGTGCGCGGGCACGACGCGCCGCCCACCCGCGCGGCGGAGCGCACGGTGGTCTCGGTCAGGGCGTTGCAGATGCAGACATACATGCCGGGTTCCTCTTGCCTTTCTATGTGCTGATATTAAGAATGATTGTCAATAACAAAGTGTAAAAATCCGGTCATTGATTTTGCTCAATGGCTCATTAGGGTGACGCCGGGGGAGAATTCGGTCCGGAGGAGAGTACCATGTCCGTCACCATCTATCACAACCCGCGCTGCTCCAAGTCGCGCCAGACCCTGACGCTGATCGAGGAGACGGGGATTTCGCCCGAGATCGTGCTCTATCTGGAGGCGCCGCCGGATGCCGGCGAGCTCGGCCGCATCTTGAAGCTCCTCGGCCTGCAGCCGCGCCAGCTCATGCGCACGAAGGAGCCAGAATACAAGGAACAGGGCCTGGACGACCCCGCGCTCTCCCGCGACCAACTCATCGCCGCCATGGTGGCCACGCCCAAGCTGATCGAGCGGCCCATCGTGCTCGCCAACGGCCAGGCCGCTCTCGGCCGCCCGCCGGAGAGCGTGCTCGGGATTTTGTAGGCCGCCATTTAGTTTGTCACCCTTCAGCTTGATCCCGGGCCCAAACACCCAGTCGGCAAAACGGCCCTCTGCCCGTTCCCGCGCAACAAAAACGCGGGAGCCAAGCATAACAAATCTCAAACGGCGGCGGGCCGGGCGTGCGGCTGCGCAAGTGAGACGCTGGAGCCCTGCATCTTTCTCCGGCGCGCCTGAGGCGGTGTTGCGGGGCCGAGGCCCCGCCCAAGCTTTCTCTTGCCAACCCCGTCCGCGCTAATAGGATGGACGCCTACAACCGATAAGAACGGCGCGACCGAATAACAAAGATAAGCATGGGGAGGCCTCTCAAGTGGCGTCAGCATCGCGTACTCCGCCGGTGATGACCGGCACGTATCCCG
>JAKSBY010000802.1 GCA_022360855.1 Sphingomonadales bacterium
CCACCGGATTGTCGATCAAGGCGTTGTGCTGCACGGCGAGCACCCGCGCGGTGTTCTCGGCCCGCTCCAGATAGCGCCCCATCCAATAGAGGGCGTCGGCGACGCGCGCGAGCATCATGTGGCGAGCACCCAGGTATCTTTGGAGCCGCCGCCCTGAGAGGAATTGACGACCAGGCTGCCACGGCGGAGCGCCACGCGGCTCAACCCACCAGGCACCAGATTGATCTCCCGGCCGCTCAGAATGAAGGGTCGCAAATCCACGTGCCGGGGCTCGATGGCGTCGTCGATGAGGCAGGGCGCGGTGGAAAAGTTCAGGGTCGGCTGGGCGATGTAGTTGTTCGGATCGGCGGTGATGCGCGCCCGGAACGCCTCGCGCTCCGCCTGGCTGGCATGCGGGCCGACCAGCATGCCGTAGCCACCGGATTCCCCGACCGCCTTGACGACGAGCTTGTCGAGATTGTCCAGGACATGGCTGAGCGCCTTTTCCTCGCGGCAGAGGAGCGTCTCGACATTCTCCAGAATGGGGTCTTCGGACAGATAATATTTGATCATGCGCGGCACATAGGCGTAGATCGCCTTGTCGTCGGCGACGCCGGTGCCGAAGGCGTTGGCGACCGCCACATTGCCGGCCCGGTAGGCATTCACGAGCCCGGCCACGCCAAGGATCGAATCGGGCCTGAAGGCGATGGGGTCGACGAAATCGTCATCGACCCGGCGATAGATCACGTCGACCTTCATCAGCCCGCCCGTGGTGCGCATGAAGACGGCATTGTTATGGGTCACCAGATCGCGGCCCTCGACCAGCGGGATTCCCATCTGCTGGGCCAGGAAGGCGTGCTCGAAATAGGCGGAGTTGAAGACCCCCGGCGTCAGGAGCACGACGCGCGGATCGCCGGTCGTGTTCGGCGCGAGCGATTTCAGCGTTTCCAGCAGCGCGGCGCCGTAATGGTCGATGCGGCGCACCGCATGGCCCTTGTAAAGCCGGGGGAAGGCGCGGCGGATGGCCTCGCGGTTGACCAGCATGTAGGAAACGCCGGACGGCACCCTGAGATTGTCTTCGAGCACGCGATAGTGGCCGTCCCGGTCGCGGATCAGATCACTGCCGCAGATATTGACATAGGTGTCCAGGGGCACCTTGACGCCCATCATCTCGCGGCGGAAATGCTTGCAGCCATAGACCAGGTCGCGCGGGACGATACCGTCGTTGAGAATTGCGCCGTCGCCATAGACGTCCTTGAGGAACAGGTTGAGGGCGCGAATCCGCTGCTTCAGGCCGCGCTCGATCCGGTCCCATTCGTCGGCCGGGATGATCCTGGGCACGCAATCGGTGGGGAAGATGCGCTCGGTGGCGGTCGCCTTGTCGTCATAGACGGTGAAGGTGATGCCCTGGGTCAGAAATGCGCGCTCGACCGCCTGTTCGCGGGCGTGCAGCGTGTCCGCCGGCATCTCCAGGAGGCGCTTGTAGAGGCCTGCGTAATGCGCGCGCGGCCGGCCTGGGCCTGCGAACATTTCGTCGAAGGCGCCATCGGCCTTGTAGCCGGCGAAGGAAACCCGCGCTTCCTCGCCCGGGTCCACCGCGGAAATCGATATCCGCGCCATGTTTTTAGAAGACTGGAAGGCTAAGGCTCTGTCAACCGCCGGGCTTGGCAAAAAGAGCCTGTAAAAAAGACGCCCGGGCGATGCCGGGCGTCAGTAAAAAGCGGGTCTCTCAAGCCCGCCGGGGCGTCAGGGGGCATTGGGAAGGGCTAGGGCAGGGCCCGCGCCGACGCCGGAAAGCACGTCTCAAAGGCGGGAGAAAGGCCGGCGCGGCCTCCAACAGGCCAATCACGGAGACCGTGATCAATGCGCCGAATACCAACAGTCCGAAGAGGTTAAGCATGGCTTGGCTCCCGTCAATGTTCTTGTTTTGTTCTCTATCAATTCCATGATATCCTGTCAACCGCCGAAGAGAATTTTGGATTGCAGGCCATGAACGTCCGGGAGCCGCTTTCATGCGCGCCTGCGGAGACTTATAGTCGCGCCATGCCGAAGCGTTTCGTCAGACTGGGCCTTGTCGCCGTTGTCATCGTCATTGCCGGAATCGCGGTGCTGACGGCTTTGGTGCAGCAGCGCTTCAACGCGCCCGGCGCCCATGAGGACTCCGTCACCGTCTTGATCTCCAAAGGCGCGAGCCTGAAGCGCGTTGCCGAGACACTCGAAGCCGCCGGGGCCATCTCGAATGCGCGGCTATTCCGCCGCTGGGTTCAGATTACCGGGTCGGATGACGTCCTGAAGGCAGGCGAATACGCCATTCCGCCGCGGGCCAGCATGGCGCAAATCCTGGACCAGATGCGCCGGGGCGAGGTGGTTTTGCGCAGGCTGACGGTGGCCGAGGGGCTTACGAGCGCCCAGGTCACGGCGCTCATCGCCGTTGCCGAGGGACTTGACGGCGCGATCGAGGCGCCGCCCGAGGGCGCCCTGCTGCCGGAGACCTATTACTACACCTATGGCGATACGCGCTCCGGCCTCGCTCGGCGCATGGAAACGGCGCAAGCCGAGTTCATCGATGCCGTCTGGCCGGACCGGGCGCCGGACCTGCCATTCAGATCGGCGGATGAGGCCCTTATTCTCGCCAGCATCGTGGAGAAAGAGACCGCCGTGCCGTCGGAGCGGGCGCGGATCGCGGCGGTCTTCGTCAATCGGCTGAAACGCAACATGCGTCTGCAGTCCGACCCGACGGTGATCTACGGGATTTCCGGTGGCGAAGCGCTCGGCCGGCCAATCCGCCAAAGTGAGCTCGACCGGCCGACGCCGTACAATACCTACGTCAATCGCGGCCTGCCGCCGATGCCGATCGCCAATCCCGGTCGGGAGTCGATTCTCGCCGTGCTGCACCCGGCCGCGACGCAGGATCTCTATTTCGTGGCCGATGGGACGGGCGGCCATGCCTTTGCCACGACCCTGGCCGAGCACAACCGCAATGTTGCGAAATGGCGACGTATTCAGCGCGAAAAAGTCAGCGATTAAAGAGAATTGTAGACGTCTTTCTGAGTGTTTCCGAAAATGGACATGTATTTGGCAAACTTTCTTCTGCCTCTATGCGGGCACTAGGCCTCCGTCCATGTGGGGATCATTACCAGAAGTCTCGATGACATCCATTGTCGCTTGTGTTGTTGTTTGCTTACTGACAGTCAACTTGCGCCTAAATCTCCAGCCCAGTTCCGTATGGACGTACGAAAGTGCCATGGCAAAATAGAAAACCGTATCGCAGAATCGTTCAAATTGCTCCTCTGGCAGGTCTTGCAAAGCTTGAGCGAAGTTGCTGCTCGCCGCATTGGGCGCATACGGCTCACTTTCCATGCGAGTGACAATTGCGCGCAAAAATTTCTTAGATCGAATATTGCCGGCCATTACCACCAAAAATTCAATTAGTGGTTTTGGAAAAGAACCAGGTGGCAGATCAATAATTGCCTCAACCCTATCAAAAAACTGCTCCGTATAAAATTGCCTGTTTTTCAGCTCTTTTTGCTTAAAAATAAGCAAAACAATACTGGCTGAAGAAACCCCAAAGAGTACCGACACGATGAGCCAAGCAGATTGTCCGCTCATTGTTTATCTCCATCTGGAAATTGACGCCGGAATTTCAGTCGCAGCTTTTCGAGCTTGATCTTATACTGCCAGCGCTCTCTCGTGATTTGAAGCACGAATCTGAGCAATAGCACCAAAGCTAATATACCAGCGGTTAATATGGCGATAATTGTTAGAACCGCAAGTGGCCCTCCTCCCAAGGCCTTGGCCAGCTCGGCCATGCCGGTCCAGTCAAAGACAGTCTCAAAGAACGTTCTACCAACTGAATCTGGCGTAACTTCGGCGACTACAGGCATTTCCCCCCACGGCATTCTAGTCGTATGGCGTCATCTTGAAAGACGCCTTATCTAAGCCGTCGCGAATCTTATTCTACCATATCTGGCAGACAAACCATACAATTCTACCGACGAGCATCAAGTATGGAGTATTATGCTAGGATCGCTCCAGTTTGCCTTATGTAACCCTTTCAGTGCGAAGACGACCATAAAGAGCGAGCTTCATGGTGCTTATTTCGAACGTTTTTTGTGATCGCGAAGGACCAGCTTGCGGGCAAAGCCTGCAAGAGGCGAACAGCCCAGACCAGGGGCCAGGGGAAAGCGATGCGCGCCTTGTTTCGCGCCAGGCCCTGCGCGATGACCCGGGCCGCCTTGTCAGCGGTCCACAGGAAGGGAAGCTTGCGCTTGCGCCGCGCGTCTGCGGTCATGCGGCTGACCACATAGCCGGGGCACACGACGTTGACCTCGAGCCCCTCGGCATGGAGCGCGCCCCTGAGGGCCTCGCCATAGGCCCTGACCGCCACTTTGCTCGCCGAGTAGGCCGGCGCCGCCGGCAGGCCCAGATAGCCGGCAATCGAGCTGATGATCGCAAGTTGCCCACGGCCCCGCGGCGTCATGACGTCGATGGCCGGATGCAGCGTATTGAAAACGCCGTGCACGTTGGCGGCAAAGACGAAATCGGTGTTCTCGGCGCGGTCCACCGCGCCGGGCTCGCTGCCGCCGACCCCGGCATTGGCGATGACCAGATCGAGCGGGACCGCCGCGTCCACCTCGGCGATCCATTGTGCCATCGCCGCACGGTCGCAGACGTCGATCACCTCGGTCGCGACCTCGCTGCCTAGCTCCCGGCATTGGGCCGCGACAGCGTCGAGCCGCGCCCGGTTGCGGCCGGACAAGGTGAGCCGCAGGCCCTGTGCGGCATAATGCAGCGCCAGCGCCTCGCCGATGCCGCTGGAGCCGCCGGTAATCAACACATGCCGTGGGTTTTTCACGCCGCCAAATCCGTTTGCCCAGAACGTTTCCGATCTATAGTCTGCCGGTCGCCGAATGCAAAGGGGGCGGGACGGCCTATGGCAATCTCAAGCATGACCGGGTTCGCCCGCGCCACGGGCCAGGATCACGGCTATCGCTGGGCGTGGTCGCTGAAAAGCGTGAACGGCCGCGGGCTCGACGTGCGCTGCCGCGTACCGCCCGAGGTTGACGGGCTTGACGTGGAAGCCCGGAAGCGCATCGCCAGCAGGTTTCAGCGCGGCTCGGTTTCCGGCGTTCTCGAGCTTGCGACCGATGAGGCCACCGAGCGGCTTGTGGTCAACCAGGGGGCTCTGGAGCAGCTCGTCGAGGCGGTACAGAAACTGGGCGATCGTCCGGGCATCGAACCGGCGCGGCTTGACGGTCTCTTGGCCGTGCGTGGCGTCGTGGCGTCGGCGCAGGAGGCGGAATTGCGCGAGACCCTGGGGCCGCAACTCCTGAAAAGCCTGGAAGCGGCGCTCGACGGCCTGGTTCAGGCGCGCGCGGAGGAGGGCGAGAGCCTTGTCTCGGTGCTGAATGAGCTGCTCGACACGATCGATGATCTGCGCGGCCAGGCGGTCGCCAACCAGACGACACGGCTCGATTTCATCAGGGATCGGCTGGCCGGGCAGATGGCTGAGCTTTTGGGTGATACCACGCTCCCCGAGGAACGTCTCGCCCAGGAAGTGGCGCTTCTGGCCGTGAAAGCCGATGTGCGCGAGGAGCTTGACCGGCTGCAGACCCATGTCGAGAGCGCCCGGGCGCTGGTCGGCTCCGGCGAGGCGGTCGGCCGCCGGCTCGATTTTCTCGCCCAGGAGCTCAACCGCGAGGCCAATACGCTATCGGCCAAGGCCGCGGACATCAGCCTTAAGAATATCGGCCTTGAACTGAAGGCGGCCATCGACCAGTTTCGCGAACAGATTCAGAATATCGAGTGACGACGGCATTTGACCAACACGCCTAAGAAACGCCGGGGCCTGATGCTCGTGCTGTCTTCGCCGTCCGGCGCCGGCAAGACTTCTCTGTCGCGCAAGCTCCTGGAGATGGAAGACGACATCTCCCTGTCGATCTCCGCCACCACGCGGCCGCCGCGGCCGAAAGAGGTGGAGGGCCGGGACTATTTCTTCGTCAGCACCGAAGAGTTCGACCGTATGGTCGTGGCCGACGAGCTTTTGGAGCACGCCACCGTGTTCGGGCACCGCTACGGCACCCCGGCCGGTCCGGTCCGCGATGCGTTGGCGGAGGGCCGCGACATGCTGTTCGATATCGACTGGCAGGGCACCCAGCAATTGGAGCAAAAGGAGCGCGAAGACCTGGTCCGGGTCTTCATCCTGCCGCCTTCGACGGCGGAGCTTGAGACGCGGCTGCGCCGCCGCGCCCAGGATCCGGACGAGGTGGTTGCCGGGCGCATGGCCAAGGCGGCGGACGAGATCAGCCATTGGGCCGAATACGACTACGTGCTGATCAATGAAGACTTCGACCAGTGCCTCGCACGGATCCGCGAGATTTTGCATGTGGAGCGCCTCAAGCGGCACCGCCAGCCCTGGCTCATCGGCTTCGTCAAAGGCCTGATGACCTGAAATAGGGAACCGTCCCTAATTTTCCGTCCCTAATTTTCCTAATTTCTAGGTTCCGGTGGCATTTTAGTGCTTGCTGTCATTCCGGCCGTTAGGCGAGCCCGGAAACCGGCAGGTTTCCGGCTGGCGAGTCTTACGAGCCGGAATCCATGTCAGCCACCGGGCTTTGCGGGAACATGGATTCCGGATAGCTCAATTTTCCATCTAAATCAGAGATTTAGGGAAAATTGGCTTCCGGAATGACACGACGAGGGTTTCAGCTATTACTGAAGTCTAAGGCTTTTTCTTCTTCGCGGACTTCTTTTTCTTGCCCGGGCTGTCCGGCGCGTCCGGCACCTGCTTGAGAAACCGCTTGAAGTGCTGCTTCAGGACACCCTGTTTGAGCCCGTAATGCACGAATTGTCCGCGCCGCTCGCGCCAGACAAGGCCTGCATTATCGAGTACCGACAGATGCTTGGAGAGCGCGGGCTTGGAGATATCGAAGCGATCGGCCAATTCGCCGGCGGTCAGGTCCGACCGGGCCAGGAAGGCGAGAATGTCGCGTCTGGGCTTGGCGGCGAGGGCCTGAAAGACCTTTTCCATGGCGGTTCCTGCGAAATATCTCTGCAGTTCTAGAAATGAAACTAGAGAGCATTGAAGAATTCGTTAACAAACGAATGAACGAATTCGTGAACTCCTTTATTTTCCAAATCGTCGATTTTATCGCGCGAATTGCTTAGTCGCGGCAAACGCCGCCGCTGCCGCGAGCTTGTGTTTGGCGCGCCAAGGCGGCCCGATCGCTCGACCCATCGCCAGGAGCACAGGGGCGATGTCATCGCAGCGGAACGCCGTTGCCGCCTCGCGAAACACGCGCTCGCGGTCATACCAATAGACGGACCAGCCACGCGCTTCGGCCGCGGTCGCCAGAGCCTCGCGATACATGACCGAGTCGGCGACGGTCTGTGCGCGATTATCGGCGATGCGTCCCTCGATCGTGGGCGGAAGCTCGGGGCAGAGGCGGATAGCGATACGCGTAATCGGGACGGGTACTGCTGCAGCCAGCGCTTCGAGGCCCTCTCGCGCGCCGCGCGCCGCGGCAACCTGTATGCGCTCGACAAGCTCGACGGCCTCAGCGAGTGAAACATCCCGCGCCCATGGGCTGTTTTTGTAGCGCCCGACCGCCCACGACCCTTCATGGTGATGCGGATGCGTCGGCAAGTCGCTTTCCGTGAGGTCGATGCGGCGGCGATCAAGGAGTTCGCCGTCAGACGCCACTGTAACAAGCACCGCCGAGTTGCCGTGCTCGGTGACGCCGACGGTAGCTGTTCGCAGAGGTTGCCCTTTCGCCATGCAGTTCTCCCCCTTCGGACTACCTTTACTCCCTCCTATCGGCGCAACGCTCCGTCAAATGACAAAATAATTCAATGGAATCACGTTTCGAAGCGCAAGTCGGCAGTGGTGAGCGCGTTGATCTGCTCGAGAGTGGGCAGGGTTTTGAGCCCCGGCGGCTGCAGCGTGTAGATCGGCGAGGGCGGGTAGGTCTTGACCACGGTTCGCGCGACCCAGCGGCGGCCTTCCATGTCTTTGAGGCCCAGGGTCAGTGCCCGCGGCGTGATCGGCGCCAGCGATTCGCGCAGCTCCATGAACCGTTTTCCGTTTCGCCCAACCGCCAGCACGATCGGCAGCGACCATTTTTTGAGCAGGGTTTCCCGGGTTTCGGCGTCGGGCACCGTGCGCAGTATATGCCGGGCCAGGTCGGCCACCTGCACGCCCGTCTCGGTGAGCAGATATTCCGGCCGCAACGGGTGCCCGTAGCCCGGATTGCGCGTCACCAGATCGAGCGCCGCGAGATGCTTCAGGGCGCTGGACAGCGAGGCGCGCGGAACCTTCAGCCGATGCGCCAGGGTGACGAATTTTGCGCCGCCCGTCCGGCGCAGTTCCGAAAGCACCGCCAGCGACCAGCGATGAGTCATCAGGCGCGCGAGAAAGTCGGGCTGGCTCGGGTCGATCATGCGGAAATACGTCACCCAAACGGTGGGCTGAGTTCCTTTTTTGGTTTGCTGCCGGCAAATTTAGCCGAGATTTCGTAAAATTATAGTTAGTATAAAACTTGAACTTAAGTCCAGAAAATGTAGAGTGAGCCGCGGTGCGGGACGGTGCGCGCGATGGCCGGCCGGGAGGCCGCAATTGGATCGGAAGTTACGGAAATCCCCGCGTTTTCCGCGCCTTGGAGCAAAGTTGATTGAGCGGAAAGGGAGAGCGCATGAGTGCGAACATCAATTTTGACGGTGGCCTGACACTATCGTTGCCGGTATCGGATCTGGATGCTTCGATCGGCTGGTATCAGGAGAAGCTGGGTTTCAACCTGATGTACCGGGTCGACGAACTCGGATGGTGCGAAATGGTCTCGCCTGTAGAGCGGGTGAGTGTGGGGCTGAGCCAGGTCGAGACCCCGACGCCGGGTGGCGCCACGCCGACATTCGGTGTTGAAGATATCGAGGCGGCCAGATCCACGCTGGCATCGGGCGGTGTGCGGTTGGACGGTGACATTATCGTCCACGAGGGCATGGTCAAACTATTGACCTTCTACGACCCGGACGGCAACGCGCTGATGCTTTACGAGGACTTGAGCGAAACGCCGGCCTAGGCATCCACGGGAATCTCGCTGTCGATCAGGAATCCGGGCCCGGGTCGGCCTCGGCCCAGCCGCTCCAGCCCGGTCCGCGCACCACGCGACCGGGCGTGGCGCCGGTATGTTCGCCATCGTTGAGGACGTGTTCGCCGTTGACGAACACATGAATGATGCCGGTTGCGTAGCGATGCGGGTCCTCGAAAGTGGCATGGTCGCGAACCGAATCCGGATCGAACACGACCAGATCTGCATAGAAGCCCTCGCGGATACGCCCGCGATTCCTGATGCCGACATTTTCCGCCGGCTGCGAAGTCAGGCGCCGGATCGCCTGCTCCAGCGGGATGATGCCCTCGTCGCGGGAATATTTGCCCAAAACCCGTGCGAAATTGCCATAGGCGCGGGGGTGGACGTTGCTTCTCAGGAAAACGCCCTCGGCGGAATAGGCGCCGGCGTCCGAGCCGAAAGTGATCCAGTCCTGTTCGACCTTCCGCCGGATATTGTCTTCCGACATGGAGAAATAGACCACATCGACCCGGCTGTCGTCTTCCACCACCAGGTCTATGGCCGTCTCCGCAAGGCCGGTCCCGCGCATCGCCGCGACTTGGGCGACGGTCTTGCCGATCAGGGGCTTCAGCGCCTCGGACTTGAAGCCGATCAGCAGGATCTTGTCGGGTCCCGGCTCAAGAAAGCGGTTCGAGCCGTCGGCCGCCGGCGTCATCATCTCTGCGACGACGCGCGCGCGAATCTCCGGGTCTTTCAGCCGCTCGACCCAGGCCTGATGGCCGCCTTCCTGCACCCAAAGCGGCATCGCCGCGTTGAGGCCGGTGGAACTCGCCGGATAGGTATACATGTTCGCGGTGATTTTGATGTTGCGCGAGCGCGCCGCCCGAACCCGGTCAAACACGTCATAGAGCTTGCCCCAATTGGGCTCGCCGGACGCCTTGAGGTGATAAATCTCCGCCGGTACGCCGGCGCGGTCGGCGATCTCGATGAGTTCGTCGACGGATTCGAGGAGCTCGGAGCTCTCGCTGCGGATATGCGAGATGTAGATCCCGCCATATTCGCCGGCCGCCTGGGCCAGCGCGACCAGCTCGTCGGTATCGGCGAAGTTGGCGGGCGCGTAGATCAGCGAGGACCCGACACCGAAGGCCCCGTCGCGCATGGCCTGGCGCGTCAGCTCCTGCATGGCCGCCAGTTCCTCGGCCGTGGCTTTCCGGTCTTCGTAGCCGATTTCGTGGATTCTGAGTGTCGTCGCGCCGACGAAGGAGCCGACATTGACCGAGACCCCGCGGCGCTCGAGATGTTCGAGATACTCGCCGAGCGTGGTCCATTCGATGTCGTATTTGAGGTCGCCCTGCCGACGCAGGCGCTCGGCCTTCATCTCCTCGGTCCAGGGGCCCATGGACCAGCCCTCGCCGAAAATCTCCAGCGTGACCCCTTGGCGAATATCGCTCTCGGCGCGGCCGTCGATCAATAGCGGCACGTTGGCCCAGCTCAGCATATTGATGAAGCCGGGCGCGATGGCATGGCCCCTGACGCTGATTCTCTGCCTGGCCGCGGCTTGGCCGAGCGTGCCGATGGCGGCGATCTTGTCGTCCTTGATGGCGATATTGGCCCGATAGGGCAGGTTGCCGGAGCCGTCATAGATCAGGCCGTCGGTAAGGATCAGATCGTAGACGACCTCGTCCTCGCCGTTTGAGCAGGCAGTCAGCAAAGCGAGACAGAACAGCAAAACAAATCGGGGCAGGCGCAACATCGAAAAGGACTCCCAAAGATCTTGCGCCAGTCTACACTTGCAGGCCCGGCCGGCAAGCGTCCGAAGGTCGCGCCATGTCACGTGGAATTCGCAAAGGAGACTGAGTGACACGACTCCTGATTTTGCCGCTGTTTCTGGCGATTTGGCCGGCGGCTTGCACGACCCGGCCACCGGCGGAGCGGATTTCGCTCCCAAGCAGTGACGTTACCTTGACCACGGAATTGACCGACGGCACGCCGGACCGGCGCAGCGAGGCCATCGGTTACCTGAAGATTCCCGCTGCTGCGAGCGTGGCGGCGCCGGCCGCCGGTGTCGTGCTTCTGCACAGCTCGAACGGCCCGGATTCGCAGCTTTGGTTCTACATGAAGATGCTGGCCGAGGCCGGCTATGCGGTGCTGGCCGTCGACAGCTTCTCGCCGCGCGGCGTCAAGAACACGATGGAAGACCAAACCCAGGTCACCGAGGCGACGATGATGGCGGATGCCTATGCGGCCTTCAGCCATCTCGACCGCCACCCGCGTGTCGACGGCGCGCGGATCGCGGTTCTCGGCTTTTCGAAGGGCGCCATGCCGGCGCTCTACAGCGCGCTTGCGCGTTATCGCGATGCGCTTTCCGGCGGGCGCACGGGATTTGCCGCCCATGTCGCCTTCTATCCGTGGTGCGGGATGCAGGTGATGGACGCGCAAATGACCGGCGCGCCCGTCATGGTGCAGATCGGCGCGCGCGACCGCTCGACCCCGGCGCCGCTCTGCGAGGAGCTGGCGGCCCGCTGGCACGCGCAGAATCCCGGCGTGACGATTGCGCTGACCGTGCACCCGAACGCGCGCCATGCCTTCGAGCATCCGACCCTGGGGCGATGGCCTCTCGGTCTTTTGCCGGTCGATAAGCCGGTTCCGCGCAACTGCCGCTTCGAAGAGGTCGCCGCCGACCGCTTTGTCGAGCGTGCGTCGGGCCTCGAGATCACCGCCGATAACCTGGCGGAAGCGGTCGCGACCTGCTCGGAAATCGGCTCCGAGGTCGCCTTTGATCGCGACGCGGCGGATGCCGCCCGCGCGGACGTTTTGACGTTTCTCGATCGCCATCTCGGGCGAGAGTCGCAAGGCCGGTTGGCGCCGTGAGCGGTCTTGCGGGACTGACACATAAAATCCATTTTGGCGGGCCTTGAACAAGGGGTAAGCTCGACTTATCTCAGGCTGGGCTGACACGGGGAAGCGGTATGCAGTTTCTTTGCAATCGGTTGATAATTGCGTGTCTGGCGCTCGGCTTGGCATCATGCGGCGACGATGCGGCCGGCCCGGCCGGCGGACCGGCGGGGCAGGCGCTCCCGGTCACGGTTTCGAGCCCGATAATCCGCAACATCGTCGAGTGGGACGAATATACCGGGCGCTTCGCGGCCATCGAATCCGTCGAGATTCGTGCCCGGGTCTCGGGCTATCTGGATTCGATCAATTTCGAAGACGGTGCCGATGTCGCGCAGGGCGACCTGCTTTTCGTGATCGATCCCAGGCCGTATGAGGCGATCCTCGCGCAGGCCGATGCCGAGATCGCCCGCGCCCAGGCCGCTGCAAAGACCGCGGATCTGGAATTGGAGCGCGGCAAGGAACTGCTGGGCAGGGGCGCGGTGTCGCAAGGCGATTACGACCGTCGGCTGCAAAGTAAGCTTCAGGCCGACGCGTCGGTCAGGGCGGCCGAGGCCGCGTTGCGCCGGGCGCAGCTCGATGTGGAGTTTACACAGATCCGCGCGCCGATTGCCGGCCGCATCAGCCAGAACTACGTCAGCCGCGGCAATCTTATCTCCGGCGGCGAGACCGGCGGTACGCTCCTGACGACGATCGTCTCTATCGACCCGATCGAATTCGAATTCACCGCCAGCGAGGCGGACTACCTCAAATATGTGCGGCTTGGCCTGTCCGGCGAGCGTCCGTCGTCCCGCGACGTCGCCAATCCCGTGCAGCTTCGGCTCGCCGATGAGGACGAATTTCTCCATTCGGGCTTCATGAGCTTCGTCGATAACCGGCTGGATATCTCGACCGGGACGATGCTGGGCCGTGCAACCTTCGAAAACCCGGAGGGGCTCTTCGCGCCGGGCATGTTTGCGCGGCTGCGCCTGCTCGGCTCGGGCCGTTACGACGCGGTGCTGATCCCCGACGAGGCGATCCTCACCGATCAGACCCAGAAATTCGTCTGGGTGGTCGGCGAGGGCAACCTGGCGGAGTTCCGGCCGGTAACGCCGGGGCCGATCGTCGACGGCCTGCGCGTCGTGCGCTCGGGGCTCGGTGGTGATGACAGGGTTGTCGTGACGGGCGTCCAGTTCGTCCGCCCCGGCGCGCCGCTGGCGCCGCAGGAAGCGCAGATTCCCGCCGCCCCGGGCACGTCGGGCTCTTAGGGGCCGCAGCCATGCGATTTCCGCATTTCTTCGTCGACCGACCGATTTTCGCCAGCGTTCTCTGGATCATCGTCCTCCTGATCGGCGGTATCGCCTATCTGTCGCTGCCGGTTTCGCAATACCCGGACATCGCGCCGCCGACCATACAGGTAAACGCCACATATCCCGGCGCCTCGGCCGAAACCGTGGCGGACACGGTGGCGGCGACCCTGGAGGAGGAGATCAACGGCGTCGAGGGGATGCTTTACATCACCTCCCAGTCGACATCCGCCGGCATGGCCATGATCACGGTCGCCTTCGAACAGGGCACGGATCTCGATATCGCGCAGGTGCTGGTTCAGAACAGGGTTTCCATCGCCGAGGCCCGGCTGCCCGATCAGGTGCGCCGGCTCGGCGTCACGACGCAGAAGGTGAGCCCGGATGTGCTCATGGTCATCCACCTCTACTCGCCCGACAACAGCCGCGATCAGCTCTATATCTCCAATTATATGCGCATTCAGATGCGCGACGAGCTGCAGCGCATCAAGGGCGTGGGCCAGATCCAGGCGTTTGGCATACGCGAGTTCTCCATGCGGGTCTGGATCGATCCCAACCGCGCGCAGGCGTTCAATCTCACCGGCGGCGACATCGTCCGCGCGCTGCAGGGCCAGAATCTCCAGGTCGCCGGCGGCGTGCTCGATCAGCCGCCATCGGCCACGCAGGGCGCCTTCGAGGTCAGCGTCCAGACATTGGGGCGTCTCAGGGAGCCCGACCAGTTCGAAAACGTGATCGTTGGCGCCAGCGCGGACGGCCGGCTCATCCGGCTGCGCGACGTGGCGCGGGTGGAGCTCGGCGCCCGGGAATACAACACCAACGCGCGGCTTGACGGCAAGCCGGCGCTTGCGCTCCTTGTGAGCCAGCAGCCCGGAACCAACGCCCTGGCGACCGCGGACCGGATCCTCACGACCGTGGAAGACATGTCGACGCGGTTTCCGCCGGGCCTCGCCTATGACGTGATCTGGAATCCCACGGAATTCGTCGCCGAATCGGTCTTCGAGGTGCAGATCACCATCTTCGAGGCGATCCTGCTCGTCTGCCTGGTGGTCTTCATCTTCCTGCAAAGCTTCCGCGCCTCGCTGATCCCGGTAGTGGCGATCCCGATCTCGCTGGTCGGCACCTTCGCGGTCATGGCCATTTTCGGCTTCTCCCTGAACACCCTGTCGCTGTTCGGTCTCGTGTTGGCCATCGGCATCGTCGTCGACGACGCCATCGTCGTGGTCGAGAATGTGGAGCGCAATATCGCTCAGGGCATGTCGCCCAAGGAGGCGGCGCACCGCACTATGGACGAGGTCGGCGGCGCGCTTGTCGCCATCGCGCTCGTGCTGTCGGCGGTCTTTATCCCGGCGGCGTTCCTTACCGGTATCTCCGGCGCCTTCTTCCGCCAATTCGCGCTGACCATCGCCACCGCCACGATCATCTCGGCGGGCGTTTCGCTCACCTTGTCGCCGGCCATGGCCGCGCTTCTCCTGAAACACAGGGGCGAGCGCAAGGCCGCGGCCTCGCTGCGTGGGCTGCACTGGCTTTTCGAGAAGTTCAATCATGGATTCGAGCGCTGCTCGGTCTGGTATTGCCGCAATATCGCCAAGCTGGTGCGCCGCAGCGTAGTGGCGCTGCTGGTCTATGTCGGCCTGATCGCGCTCACCGGCGTGCAGTTCAGCCGGGCACCGACGGGCTTTGTGCCGCCGACCGACCAGAATTATGTGATCACGGTGATCCAGCTTCCGCCGGGCGCCTCACTGTCGCGCACCGACGAGGTGATGCAGCGCGCGATCAAAGACGGCCTCGCGGTCGAGGACGTGGTCCACGCGGCCGCCTTCGCCGGCCTCGACGGCGCCACCTTTACGACCGCTTCCAACGCGGCAGCGATCTTCTTCACCATGACCGACATCGGCGACCGGCTCGCGCGCGGACGCGATATGAACGCCGTTCTGAACGATCTCAGGGCGCTCTACGCCAGCTATCTGGATGCGTTTATCCTGGTGATCCCGCCGCCGCCGGTGCAGGGCATCGGCAATGCCGGCGGCTTCAAGATGTATGTGCAGGACCGGGCCGGAATCGGACTTCGCGACCTGGAAGCAGCGGCGTTCGGGCTCTCCGGCGCGGCCAACGGCCTGCCCGAGGCGACCTCGGTCTTCACGCTCTTCAATACGCGGACACCGCAGCTCTACGCCGAGATCGACCGCGTCAAGGCGGAGCAGCTCGGCATCGCCGTGGAAGACATCTTCGAGACGTTGGAAGCCTACCTCGGATCGGCATATGTCAATGATTTCAATGCCTTCGGAAAGACTTTTCGCGTAACGGCGCAAGCCGACGAGCCGTACCGGAAGACGCCGCA
>JAKSBY010000321.1 GCA_022360855.1 Sphingomonadales bacterium
CGGCCAGCCGCCGCCAAGATCAAGGAAATGGCCGCCTGCCGAAGGCTGCTGCACGGCCAGCTCGCCGCTCTCAAGGGCCAGGCTACGCGCCTCGCCACACCCCCCATGCAAACCCTCATGGCCCGGCAGATCGCCTCCCTTGAGGCCGATATCCGGCGCATCGACCAGGCCATGGCCCAGACCATCGAGGACGACCCGGCCTTGCACAAAACCGCACGGCGCATCCAGACCGCCCCCGGCGCCGGGCCCGTCCTGGCCGCCACACTCGCTGCCTATCTGCCCGAACTCGGAAACCTCTCCAGCCGACAGGCCGCAAGCCTCACCGGCGTCGCTCCCCATCCCAGACAGTCCGGAAACAGCCACCCAAAAGGCCGCTGCCAAGGCGGCCGAGCGCCCCTGCGCGCCGTCCTCTATATGGCAACGCTCGCCGCAATCCGGACCAAAAACTCTCCCCTCAAAACCTTCTTCGAACGCCTACGCCAAAACGGAAAACCCTTCAAACTCGCAATCGTCGCCGCCATGCGAAAGTTCATCGTCACACTCAATGCAATGATCAAAAACCAAAAAGACTGGGAAACAAAAAAACCTAAACACAGTTGCTCACCCCGGCCCTCTCCCCGAGGGGGAGAGGGAGGAGCGCCGCGAGGCGCGGAGGGTGAGGGGGCGGCTCCGTTCCAATCTGTGGCACAGGATATTGCCGCGAGACGCATTACAGCCCGCGCAGGAGCCACATCAGGAGGTGAATAAAGGCGTAGGCGGCGAGGCCGCAGGCCGCGGCGATGGCCGCCGTCTTGGCGTGGCCGCGCCAGCTGTGCCGGCGGTCGACCGCGTAAGGGTCATCGCTCTTGGTCCCGCTCATAGCCGGAGCGTCCGGGCGCGGAGTTCCACGGCCTCGGCAATCACCCGCGCTGTCTCGTCCCACAGCGCGTAGTCTTCGAGGCTCGCGAGCGGCGCCCAGCGGGCCACGGCGACGTCGCTTCCCGGCGTAAGCTCGCCCGCGCGCCATTCGCCGGCGAAATCGATCAGGGTGTAATGACGACGCACCCGGTTGTCTTGGTCGGGCTCGATGAAGTCCACCACGTCGATAAGGCCGAAGAGCTCGATTCGAATCCCGGCCTCTTCGCGGAGCTCTCGATGCGCGGCCTCTTCGACCGTCTCGCCCAACTCCTGGGCGCCGCCCGGCAGGCTCCAGACGTCCTCACCGTCCGGGCCCTGGCGCTCGACGAGCAGCACCGCGTCGTCTTTGAAGACGATCACGCCGACGCCGACATAGGGCCGGTCGGGATAGGTGCGTTTTTCGGACGGGCTGGCCATATCCGTCAGCCGTCGCATACGCCCGGCATGCGGTCAAGCAAAGGTGAAGCCTGTATGTTTGCCGGCTCACGCGAATGGGATTAGGTTAGTGCGAAATTCTCCCGGAACATCGGAGTCCGAACCTTGAAACAGCCAGCCCTTGCCGCCTTCCTTCTTTGCCTGATGCCGGCCTTCGCGATAGCGCAGGAGGCGCCGCCTCCCATCGATCGGTCGCCCGACCGTGTCGTCAAGTCCGAGATCGTCGTGCCGGCGCCGGTGGCGGAAGTCTGGAGCGCCTGGACCACGTCCGCCGGCATCCAGTCCTTCTTTGCCCGCGGCGCCAAGATCAGCCTGGACCAGGGTGGCGCTTACGAGATCTATTTTCTGCCGGACGCCGAGGAGGGCCAGCGCGGCTCGGAAGGCACGCATATCCTCGGATACCAGCTACACCGCATGCTGCACGTCACTTGGGCGCTGCCGCCCTATATGCCGGCGCTGCGCCACGACCTGACGACGGTGCTGATCCACTTCATTCCCGAAGGTGACAATGCGACTCGGGTCGTTCTCGTTCACTCAGGATGGGGCAGGGGCGATGACTGGGATGCGGCCTACGCCTATTTTCTGACGAGCTGGGATCAGGTCCTCGACAATCTGGTGCACCGGTTTTCCGACGGTCCCATCGATTGGGACGCCTATCTCAAGGAATATGAGGAAACCGGCACGATCTCCTGGTGGCGCCAGAAGCCGCCGCAGCCGTCCAACTAATCGTCGATCCGCGCGAAGGCGCGCACCGGGAAGGTCCCGACGCCGGCGAATTTTGGCGGTACGGCAAAAAAGCGCGCGCCTGAGTCGGGCAGCTCCGCCAGATTGGTCAGGTGCTCGCAGATCAGGATTTCGGCGGCCAGCAGGATGGTATGGACCGGGCGCTCGCCGTCCCTGACGTCGTCGATATTGAGCGCATCGATACCGGCGAGCCGGGCGCCGCCGTCGCGCAAAGAGAGCGCCGCGTCGCGGGTCAGAAAGGGCGTGCCCTCGAAATAGGCGTCGCTGCCCCAATGCCGTGACCAGCCGGTTTCCACCAGCACGGCCTTGCCGGCGACGTCGATGCCGGCAAATTGGGCGGCATCCACCGCGTGAAACGGAGCGGCGGCGTAGGACCGGACGACGACGCAGGGCAGATCGGCCAAGGCGTCCAACTCCAGCGCCGCCAGGTCCTTCGCGCCGGCATAGCGATGGAACGGGGAATCCAGATAGGTGCCGGTATTGCCGACCATCTCGATGCGGTCGATCTGAAAGGTGACCCCTTGGCCGTAGGTGTCTTCCGAAGCCTGCCGCGACAGGAAATCGCAAACATAGGGCGCCGGCAGTCCGCGATAGGTGACGAGCCCGTCGCGGACCGTCTGTGAAAGGTCAACGAGTTTCGTCATGAGCGGCGGGCTCCGTCGAATTCGGCAAAGTTACAGGACGCAGGCCTCAAAACAATGTGATTTTACATTGAAGGCGGCCTCGGAACTTATGGTAGCGTTCCGTCGCTATGGACGGGGCACCGATTTCTCTCAAGGAGGACTGTTTCTGATGAAAGTTGGCAATATCTCGAAATCCGCCGTGGTGGCGGCCAGTGCGATGGCCTTTGCTCTGACCGTTACGGCAAGCCCGGTGGCGATCGCCGCCGACAAAAAGGAAAAATGCTACGGCATCGCTGCCAAGGGCAAGAACGACTGCGCCACGGCGAATTCGTCTTGCGCCGGTTCGTCGACCGAAGACCGCCAGGCCGACGCCTGGATCTATGTCCCGGCCGGAACCTGCGCCAAGATCGCCGGCGGTTCAACCACGCCGCAGGCCTAGTGCGTTTCGATCAACCGGATGGACGACCGTGTCAGAGCAGCACGCGACGCAGGCCCAGGGGCTGCCCGCCGCAAGCGGCATCAGCCTGAAGGCCGAGCATTACGCGCAGGTGCTCGACCGGCGTCCGCCGGTTGGCTTTTTTGAAGTCCACACCGAGAATTTCTTCGGCGCCGGCGGTCCGCCGCACGCCTATCTGGAAGAGATTGCCGCGCACTACCCGCTGTCGTTCCACGGCGTCGGGCTGTCGCTCGGCTCACAGGACTCGCTGAACGAAACGCATCTCGCCGCGGTCGCCCGCGCAATCGCGCGCTACCGGCCGGCCATGGTCTCCGAGCATCTGGCCTGGTCCACCGTCTCCGGTGTTTTCCATAACGACCTCCTGCCCGTGCCCTATACGCGCGAGGCGCTCGGGATCGTTATCGACAACATCAAGCGCTTTCAGGACGTCATCGGCCGGCGGGTCCTGATCGAGAACCCGTCGACCTATCTCGCCTTCGCCGAATCCGAGATGGCGGAGCAGGATTTCATCGTCGAGATGGCCGATGGCGCCGGCTGCGGCCTGCTCCTGGACATCAACAACATCTTCGTCTCGGCCTCGAATCTTGGATTCGATGCTGGGCAATATCTGGACGCGATCCCCGGAGAGCTCGTCGGCGAGCTTCACTTGGCGGGCCATGCGGTCAAGCAACATGGCGAAGCAACGATCCGCATCGACGATCACGGCGCGCCCGTGTCCGATCAGGTCTGGGCGCTTTACGAAGCCGCCATCGCCAAATTCGGCGTCAAGCCGACCCTGGTCGAATGGGACACGAATGTCCCCTGCCTCGACACGCTGCTGGCCGAGGCGGCGTTGGCCGAAGCGATCCTGCGGCAGTGCGACGATGCCCGGCGGGAGGCGGTTCATGCCTAGGCTGGCCGAGCTACAGGCGGATTTCAGCATGGCGATCCGCGGCGCCGAGGCGGGACCGGTCGCCGCGGCCATCGTCGCGGACGGGCTGACGGCGGCCGAGCGGATCAACATCCACTGCAACAACATGCGCGGCACGCTGACCGACGCGCTGGCCCTGACCTTTCCGGTCGTCCAGAAACTCGTCGGCGAAGGGTTCTTCCGCTACGCGGCGGCCGAATTCATCGCGGCTCACCCGCCGCGTTCGGGCGCCATCCTCGCTTATGGCGGCGAGTTGGCCGGCTTCCTGGCTGCGTTCCCACCGGCCCTGAGCCTGCCTTATCTGGCCGACGTTGCCAGGCTCGAATGGGCGATCAACGAGTGCTATCACGGGCCCGACGCGGGCCGCCTCGACCGGGCGGCGCTCGGCGACATTCCGCCAGACCGGCTCGGCGAGATCCGCCTGCACCTGCCCGGCAATCACCGCATCGTCGCCAGCGCCTATCCCATCGGCGCCATCTGGCAGGCGAACCAGGACGGGGCGGAAGATGGCGCGATCATCGACCTGGATGCCGGCGGCGACGAGATTTTGGTCATCCGGCCGGAGATGGAGGTTCAGGTTCGTATCCTGACCGCCGGCGAAGCGGCGCTGCTGGGCGCGCTGGCGGCGGGCGAGACGCTCGGCAGCGCGGCGGAGGCGGCGCTGGAGGCGGAACCGGAATTCGATTTGTTCGAGGCCCTGCCGAAGCTGCTGGCTGTTGGCACCTTCGATGGCTTCGAGCTCTAAGACTCAGTTTCAGCAACAATGGAAGGGCTAGCCATGAGCGACGCTGCAACCACAACCACATCCGGAAATCTGGTCGACAGGCTCTCGGGCCTTGTCGAGCCGGTATCCCACATGATCGTCCTCCTCGCCGTTCGCTGGATGGTGGCGACGCCGTTCTGGAACTCCTACAACGCCAAGAAAACCGGGCTTTTGTCCATGCAGGAATTCCAGGTCGATCTGTTCCGCGACGAGTTCGGGATGCCGTTCCCGTGGCTGTCGGCGCATGCCTCGTTCTATGCGGAATTCTTCCTTGCCATCGCGCTCTTCATCGGGCTCGGCACGCGCATCGCCGCCACCGGCCTCCTGATCATGACCATGGTCATCCAGGTCTATGTGTTCGACAAAGCCGACCCGCACTTCCTGTGGGCCCTGGCACTGATCTTCCTGATCTACAAGGGCGCTGGCGCGCTTTCGCTCGATTACCTGATCGGGAAGTATCGCTCTAAATAGACGGGTCGAAAGCGATGAACGCAGGGCTCGGGCGGGCGGAGCGGTGGCCCGTCGTCTTTTTCCGCGCAGTCAGCGCGCTGCGGTTCTCCACCATCTGATCGTGCAGATCGCGGATGATGTCGCTGCCGGTCCGTTCGAACAAAAAAGGGAGGGCGGCGTGCACCAGGCACGCCAGCCCGCCCTTGATCATGGCTATCGAAAACGAGGCGGCATGGCCGGCGTGCTCAAAATAAGTTTCGCCGACCTCGTCCAGATGCGCACTAAACCGCCTCATCTCAATTTCCCTCGCTTCCCGTGTTTGGTTGAGGAGAAGAACATAGCGCCTAACCAGGATAAAATGTTTGCAATGATTCCGGTGAACCTGTTAATAATTAGCAATCTTGTACTAATAAAATTGATTTACTTAGGAAAATTTTTCATTGGATTATGTGGACAAGAAAATCCTCACCTGCCTGCAGGAGGATGCGGCGTTGTCGACGGCGGAGATCGCCGACCGGGTTGGCCTGTCGACGACCCCGTGCTGGCGGCGCATCCAAAATCTGGAGAAGGCGGGCTATATCCGCGGCCGGGTCGCGCTGCTCGACCGCCACAAGCTCAATGTCGGCGTCGATGTTTTCATTTCGATCAAGACCAGCCAGCATGACTGGGACTGGCTCGAACGCTTCGCCGAGGCTGTTGTCGTTTTCCCCGAGGTTGTGGAATTCTACCGAATGGCCGGCGAGTCCGACTACCTGCTGCGTGTGGTTGTTCCGGACATCGCCGCGTTTGACAGTTTCTACAAGGAACTTATTCGCACTGCCGAATTTGCCGATGTAAGCTCGAGTTTTGCGATGGAGCAGATCAAATATACCACCGCGCTACCAATCAGGTATCTCGACCAACAAAAGAGTAGCTAACCCTATGGACGCTCCCAACGAGGCCGTTGCGCAGAGCAAGGAAACGCCAACAACAATTCACCGTGCGGACTACCGGCCGCCAGACTTTCAGGTCAGCGAAGCGGCGCTGAATTTCGATATCCGCGATGGCAAAACAACCGTGGAAAGCCGGCTTTCTCTTCACAGAACCGGGGAGGGCGATGACCCGCTTCGTCTCCACGGTGAGGGGCTGGATCTGGTCACGATCAAGCTGGACGGTCGGGAGCTTCCGCCGGGCGCGTATGAGTTGACCGAGACGGACCTTCTGATCCGCGATGTGCCCGACGAATTCAACCTTGAGACGACGGTCCGTATCCGCCCCGAAGACAATACGGCGCTGACCGGTCTCTACAAATCGGGCGGGAATTACTGCACTCAGTGCGAAGCCGAGGGATTCCGCCGCATTACCTTTTTTCCCGACCGTCCGGATGTCATGGCGGCCTATCGGGTCCGCATCGAGGCGGACCGGCAGGCCTACCCGGTACTGCTGTCAAACGGTAATCTCATCGACGAAGGCTCCGCCGGTGACGGCCGTCACTGGGCGCTTTGGCACGACCCGTTCCTCAAGCCGAGCTACCTGTTCGCGCTCGTCGCTGGCGATCTCGCGCTGGCCGAAGATCATTTCACGACCGCCTCGGGGCGACGGGTCAGGCTCTGCCTCTGGGCCGCGCCGGCGGACCTCGACAAATGCGGTCACGCCATGGCCGCGCTCAAAAAGGCGATGGCCTGGGACGAGCAGGTCTACGGTCTGGAGTACGATCTGGATACCTACAACATCGTCGCCGTGTCCGATTTCAATATGGGGGCGATGGAGAACAAGAGCCTCAACATCTTCAACACCAAATACGTGTTGGCCCGGCCGGACACGGCGACCGATGCCGATTACGCCGCTATCGAAGGCGTTATGGCGCATGAGTATTTCCACAATTGGACCGGCAATCGGGTGACGTGCCGGGACTGGTTCCAGCTTTCCCTTAAAGAGGGGCTGACGGTCTTTCGCGATCAGGAGTTTTCAGCGGATATCGGCTCGCGCGCGCTCAAGCGCATCGAAGATGTCCGCCTCCTGAGGGCGCATCAGTTCGCCGAGGACGCCGGCCCGATAGCGCATCCGGTGCGTCCGGATTCCTATATTGAAATCAATAACTTCTACACCATGACCGTGTACAACAAGGGCGCCGAGGTCATCCGCATGATGGCGACCCTGATCGGCCGTGAGAAATTTCGCGCCGGCATGGACCTCTACTTCCAGCGGCATGACGGCCAGGCCGTGACCTGCGACGCCTTCGTATCTGCAATGCAGGATGCGAGCGGTGTCGACCTCAGCCAGTTCAAGCTGTGGTATGCGCAGGCCGGCACCCCGGTCCTGCATATTTCGAGCGACTATGACGAGGCCGCCGGTCGGCTTCGGCTCACTGTACGCCAGGAGCTGCCATCGACACCGGGCCAGCCGGAAAAGGCCCCGATGCACATCCCGCTCGCCGTCGGACTGATCGGCCCCAATGGCGGTGAGATTGCCATAGAAGGCGCGCATGGAGACGGCGTGCTCAATGTTACCGAGCCCGAGCAGACCTTTACCTTCGAAGATCTTGGCGCGCGGCCCGTGGTAAGCCTGCTGCGCGGCTTTTCGGCGCCGGTGAAGGTGGAGAGCGACCAGACTCCGGCCGATCTCGCCTTTTTGTTGGCCCATGACTCCGACGCCTTTGCTCGCTGGGAGGCGGGGCAGCGGCTGTTCGGCAGCGCAATACTCGCCTTGGCGGAGGATTCCCGCGCGGACAGAAAACTCGAGCTCGATCCGCTCGCCGGCGGCGCGGTATCGTCCCTGTTGGCGGGCATGGACGGCGACCCGGCGCTCCTGGCCGAAGTCCTGACCTTGCCGTCGGAAGCCTACCTGGCGCAGGCGATGGATGTGGTCGATCCCGAAAACCTTTTTGCGGCGCGGCAGTTCCTCAAGCGTGAGCTGGCGCAGGCGAACAGCGGCGCCTGGCGGGAGGCCTACGACGCGAATCTCACGCCCGGACCCTATAGCCCCGCCGGAGTGGATCGGGCCAAGCGCCGGCTCAAAAACGTCGCGCTCGGTTATCTCGTGGCCGGTGGCCGGGACGAAGACTTTGCGCTTGCCTGGCAGCAGTTTGAAACGGCGGAGAACATGACCGACAGTCTGGCAGCGCTCACTGTGCTGGCGCATTCGCCGTCGGAACTGGGGGACGCGGCGCTCGCGGCATTTCGCGAACGCTGGCGGGACGAGGCGCTGGTCATCGACAAATGGTTCGCGATCCAGGCCATGTCGCCCCGGGAAGACACGCTCGACCGCGTGCACGGTCTGGCGCGCCACCCCGATTTCGCGCTGACCAATCCAAACCGCGCGCGGGCGCTGATCAATGCGTTCTCGGCCCACAACCAGGTACGTTTTCACGATGCGTCCGGTGGCGGCTACGATTTTCTCACCGATATGGTGATCGAGGTCGACGCCAAGAATCCGCAACTGGCGGCGCGCCTGATGACGCCGCTGGCCCAGTGGCGCCGCTTTGACGCCGTCCGTCAGGAGCTGATGACCGGCGCCCTCGGCCGCATCCTTGCGAAACAGGGTCTTTCGCGCGACAGTTACGAGATCGCGACAAAGAGCTTGAACGAGGAGGGCTGAAACCAGATGACGCTTGAGCTTGTATTGACGGTTATCAGCCTGGTTTGGGCCGGCGCGGTTCTCGGCGTCTCCTTCATCGCGACGCCGATCAAATTCAGGGCGCCGATGCTCGACCGGCCGACCGCCTTCGACGTCGGGCGGGTCACATTCCTTTTTTTCGAGAAGGTCGAGTGGGCGCTCGCCATTTTGCTTATTCTGCTGATCCTCGGCGCGGGGCCGCAATCGGTGCCGGTCGTCTACGGCCTCATTGTCGTCGTGATCGTCGCCTTGCAGGTGCTGTGGCTGACCCCGAAGCTGGTCCGGCGGGCCGTGATGCTGTCCTCCGGCGAAGTTCCGCCGGAAAGCTCGGCACACCGGATCTTCGTGATCCTCGAAGCCATCAAGCTGATCTGCCTGATCCTGTTCGGTGGCCACATGGCGACGGAACTGTAGGCGGGTGAGGGGGCGATCCCAGGCGGGACAAGCTCCACCGATACGCGGCTATAGCCGGCCGATCGCCACGTCTTCCTTGGAGATCGAAGCCTTTTTGTAGACCTCGGCGGTCGTGGCTGCGGCCGGATCTCCCGCCGCCTCCTGTGCCTTCATCAGGCCGTAGATCGACCAGGCGTTGTTCGGGTGCTCGGCGAGGCTGTCGAGGAAGGCCTTCTCCGCCTTTTCGTGGTCGCCGGCCTGCAGATAGACCGCGCCCAGGGTCTGGCGTACCGGATAGTACCAGTAGGGCGGCTCGGTATAGGCCAGGCTGTCCTGCAGCACCGCCGCCGCCTTAAGCAGCTTGGCCGCCTTCTTATACTTGCCCTCGGCCTGGGCGATCCGCGCCTCTACCATCTGTTGCGCCAGCGCCAGGATGTCGTCGCCCGGCACGAGGCCTTCGTTGAAGACCTTCATGTTCTCCGACTTACGGAGCTTGGCGATCGCTTTGGCCTCGGCCGTGGCGGCGCGAACCCCGCCGCTCCGCGCCAGGGCCGCGCCCCGCGCGTAATGCCAGAGCCCGCGGATGAAGGGATAGTCGGCGCCGGGTTCTTTCAGAGACAAGACATCGCTTGTATCGCCGAATTGCAGCTTGGCGAAATACGGCGCCGCCTTGATCGGCTGCATCCAGGTCTGCTCCAGGGTCGCCTCTATGGGGATCAGGGCATCGAGCTTGTCGGCAAACTCCAACGCGGTCTTTGAGTCGCCGGCCATCTGTGCCGATACCAGCACGAAATGGACGTTGTGCGGATAGTAGCCGTAGCGATAGATCGGCGAGCCTTCGACTTGGCTGAGATAGGCTTCATCCGCCGCGACAGCGTTCACATTGGTGTTGAGCGAGTCGATATACCGACCGACCCGGTAAAAAGTGTGGCCGGGCATATGGACGAGGTGTCCTGCCGCCGGCATCTGCACAGCCAGCCGCTCCGCATAGGGTTCGGCCAGCTCGGGGCTCTGCGAGGCTTCGGTCAGATGGATATAGAGATGGATGGCGCCCGGGTGGTTCGGGTTGGCCTCCAGAACGCCCTTGACCGCGTCGATGGCCTTGGCGACCGTCGGCTTGGGGGTGCGGAAGTCGCGCTCCCAATAATCCCAGGGCGTCGTGTCCATGACAGATTCGGCATAGAGGGTAGCGATGAGCTGATCGTCCGGATAGGCGGCGTGGACCTCGGCCATGGCGGCGGCAAAGGCATCGTCCAGCGCCGCGCGGTCGGCGTCGGGGTCCGGGGAGTAGCGCTTGGAGAGCGCCGTGATCAGCGCTTTTTCCTTGGCAGACGCGCCGCCGGCCAGCGCCATCGCCTTGGAGGTCGCGGCAAAGGCCGGCTCGACCGCGGACGCCTCCATGGCGGCATTGATGTTTGGGCCGTGGGCGAAGCCTTCGGCCCAGTAGCACATGGCGCAGTTCGGATCGAGCCTCTGGGCCTGCTTGAACGCGCGGATCGCCTCCCAGTGATTGAAGGCGAAGGTCAGCCGGATGCCCTGATCGAAATAGGCTTGCACGATGTCGTAGTCGGTTGTGATCGGGTAGGTGTAGTCGCCGAGATTGGGCCACAGCGGGACCTCGTCCGGTGCGCCCTCCGCCGCCTCGGCGCGGCCCGCCAGGGCGATGCGAAACTCGGGCCGGAAAAAGAGACCGCGGGTTGCACCGTTCTCACCGCACAAGGAACGAGTCCAGTAGGTCGGGTCGAGCAGCTCGACGAGGCGGTCCCCTCCCTGCTCCGGCGATGGCGTATCAATAACCGAAACTCCGATGCCGCCGAAAACCGCGACGACGGCAGCGCTGGCAATGACCGTGCGAATCATCTTGATGCCCCTCGAAAAATAGAAGACCTGACGCTGGCGCGCCTTCCCGGTCCGAAAAGTAACAGAACGGGCGGCTTTCCCGCCAGGGAAGAAGTGTTTCAGTTGTTACAGGCCGTGCTCTAGCTGCGCTTGCGCAGGTACATTTTGATGGACTTGTTGGGGCGGATATTGAGCATGGCCTGGGGCGAAATCTGCAGGCCGGGGACGAGCTCCATCTCGAAATGCTGCATCAGCATGCTGAGGACGATGACGGATTCCATCAGCGCGAACCGCATGCCGATGCAAATGCGGTGGCCGCCGCCGAACGGGAAGTAATAGAAACGTTCGTCCTTGGGCCGGGGGCCTAAGAAGCGGTCGGGATCGAAGGCTTCGGGAGCGTGCCAGTACCGCCGGCTGCGTTGCAGGGCATAGGCGCAGACCATGACGATGCCGCCGGCCGCGATCTCGTGCCGGCCGAAATGATCGTCCTCCACGGCGGTGCGTGAAAACGTCCAGACCGGAGGATAGAGCCGGAGCGACTCTTTCATCACCGCCTCGACATAGGCGAGCGATTTGAGGTCGCCGAATTCCGGTGCGCGGCGGCCCAGTACGCCGTCGATGGTAGACGTGACCCGTCGGGTCAAAAGCGCGTTGCGCGCCAGGTGATAAAAGGTCCAGGTCAGCGCCGTCGCCGTGGTCTCGTGGCCGGGAACCACGAATGACGCAACCTGATCGCGCAGGCTTTTCAGATTGGGCACGCCGTTGCCGCGCTCTTTCTCCGCGTCGATCATGCAGTCCAGCAGGTCGTCGTGGCGACGGTTGTCCGCCAGTCGCTCCGAGATCGTCATGTTGATGACCTCTTCGATGATCCTGAGGCAGCGCTTGAATTTCTTGTTGCTTTGGCTTGGCAGCCAAAGCGGCGTTTTGACCGGCGACCAAATCCGATTTTCGGTTTGAATCAGGAGATAGAGAATCGCGTCGAACAAGGGGTTTGCCTGATCCCCCAGCGGACGGCTGAACAGGGTCCGGAACATGATGTCGAGCGTAATCCGCGTCGCTTCGCGGCTGACGTCCACCGGCTCGCCTTTCTTGGCGTACTGCTCCCAGCGGCGGACCATGTCTTCCATCGCGACGACCATCTCGGCGGCCATTTTTTTCAGATCGGGGCCCTTGAAGGCCGGCTGCGCCGCACGGCGTTGCCAAGACCATTGTTCGCCCTCGGCGGTGAACATGCCGTCGCCGAAAAGGAACTCGATCTGCCGGTAATACTTGCTCTTGATGTAGTTGTGAGCGTTGTCCTGAAATACATGCCGGATGTGGTCGGCATGGTTCAGCAGGTAGAGTTTGTCGATGCCGAGATCGATCGGGATGAAGTCTCGGTCGTCATTGATCAGGGCACCAAAATAGTCGAGGGGGTTGCGCCTGATTGCGATGATATTGCGGATCGCATTCTGGCTCTTTGTCTGTGGGCGTGGCTGGGCCTTTGGCGCGATTGATTCATGCAGGCGGAACAGTTCGGTGGTTGCCGCATTAGCCATGGTTGGTCTCCGTGAAAGAAGTCTTGCCGCCTAGCTTTGCCGGGGCCGAGCCGATGCCGAGATCCTCAATCAAAGCATCGCGGGCCGCGCAGAGGTGCCGGGCTGTGCCTTCCCAGCCGTTTTGGGTGGCCTCGTTCTCCAGAAAGTCGATTGCCAAGCGGAAGCGGCGTGCGGCCTGTCTGCCGACATGCTCATTCAGGGATCTGACGGTGCCCTGCATGACTTAGGCCACCTTGACCAGGTCGACGGGCAAGGCAGTATGGATGACCGGTGGAGAGAAGCCCTCGGCGCGATCCAGTTGCCCCAGAATGTTCGGCGCGACGTCATACATGATGGCCAAGGCCGGAATGTTGTCGATCTTGACCGAGTGACTCTGCCAGGCCGGCGTGCAGCCCAGTCGCCGGAGCACCAGCCGGTGGATCGGCAGCGACACGACCGCGAGCAGGCTTTCGATGTCCATATCCAGACAGGTCCGCCACAGCGCATAGACGAGTTGACTCGTGATTTCGTTGAAGGCGCTGAGCGATGTCTTGCCGATAAATTCGGTCTTGATGCCGAAGCGGGTCAGCTCCCAGACCTTGCGGTCGCGCGGCGGCTCCTGATCGGCGAGGAAGAAGTCGAAGACTTCGGAGAGCATGTAGCGGTCCGTGGTCGGCAGGAGCCGGCAGGTCCCGACAATGGTGCCGTCTTCCGAAAAGACGACGATGTAGACCGCGTCGGGCCTGTCGTAGTCGTCGACGTCTACATTGTTCCGCAGGACTTCCCGCCACCCGAGTCGCCCGCCGAATATCTCGTAGCGAAGACGGTAAAGCCCGGCATACCGGTCTGGGTTTTCCGAAATGGCCGCGCCAGAAATTACTTCGATCACGTGCTGCGTCCCCCGCTTTTTTGCGAAAAAAAGGGGAGCAGATTCGTTAGCGCCGGACACGCCGTCTCTATGGACGGCTACCCGCCTGTCCGGACTCGACCTATACTTCTAGGTTTTTTTGGCAAACGCGAAACCAAACAGGATAAGAGACAACCGATTCGGAAGCATGTCAGCAATTTTGCCGACAACTTGCCTAGCGCACGACCTCTTTAGGTGGAATCACCGAGGAGGCCGTGCTCTAGATGGAACGGTCTATGGGAGGCCCCGCCTTTGGGGCTGAGGAACTCGAATCTTCAGCGCGTCGGGAACGTCACGCGTCGATCAATCCGTGATAGATCGCCTTTACGATGGCCTGTTGCTTGGAATAGCAGTCGAGTTTGCGCATGGCGCGGTCGAGATAGGTCCGGACCGTGTGCTCCGAGATACCGAGAATCTCGGACGTTTCCCAGACCGTTTTCCCCGAAGCGGCCCATTGCAGGCATTCGGTCTCGCGCGGCGCCAGCTTATAGGCGTAGTCGCCGAAATGGTTGGCCAGCGAGGCGGTAAAGGCCTCATGGATGCAAAAGGCGTTCAGATGGATTTCATGGCGCCGGTGACGCCACAATTGATCGACTTCCCGCTCGGACTCCGAAGAGTTTGCAACCAGAATTCCCAATCCGCCACGCAATGATGGGATCGGAAACGCGGTGCCCTTCGTGATGCCAAAGTCGGCACCCTCGTCGAGAATCTCTTTCTGCTTTGGCGTAAGGCGAATGTGCCCAAGGCGGCGCTCCCAATCGTAGGCCCATTCGAACGGGGTCAGTTTCCGTCGCGCCGTCGTCAACACCGGATCAATGAAAACGTAGTCCTGAAGCAGAAAACGCGTTCGGAATTCCGTCGGAAAGTTGTCGACTCCCAGAATTCGGCGCCCGGGCATATGAACGAGATAGGCATATTGATCGAAACCCATTTCACGCAACGTTCGAGCGGTGGATTCTTCAAAATCCGTAATCTCGGCGTTGTCACGAACCGCTTTCAGGAAGTCAATTGTTTCCGGGTCCATCGTCGTTTCCCGATTGGCTAATAAGTCAAACTTTCCAGATCAGTCGTTTTCTCCCCCATTTGAAAGCGTCATTGCATGAAACTCTAATAAGCCCTCCTGGGCCGATTAAGCAAAGATCCATAACGCATAACTGCTATCCGTCCGCATTGAACAGACTTCAGCAAAGACCTCTGGTCGCCGCCGGCTATGCCAGACCCGCGCCGAACAAGAGGTCGCCGCATGCGTCGATGCGACGAGCTTCTCATAGGCCTGCGGAGGGTCCGGCCACCGTTCGAACGGCAACTATATTATACTGGCCAATCGGGAAATTGACAAATTCCACGGCGCCGGTCCGGTGAGAAAGATCAAGGAGCGACATATCCGAGCGACAAGGCTTTGGCGACCGTGGCGGTGATGCCGAAGGTCCTGAGGCGCCTAGAAAGCTATCACGCCCGTCATTGCAAACCCGGTGGTATCGAAGGCATTTCCGGCGATCTTGCCGCGGAATTGCAGGATCAGGTCGAGCGCGACGGATCGCCCTAGGGCCGGGTTGCCCGGAAGATTCAGGCGCATCGCGAGACCGGCGCCGGCCTCGCCGAGACTGGTAAAGCGGCCGGATTCGTCCTGGCCGAGGAAGTTGATGCCGACAAACGGGGCGAGCCCGAGACGGTCGGCGATTTGAAACCGTTGCCCGGCGCGTATTTCGCCGGCGGCGAAGAAATCCGGGTCGGTCGGGTCGATGAGGGCAGCGTCGAGGTAGATCGCCCAAAAGCCGGACCCGCGACTCATTATCGTGAGGCCGGTCTCGTGTTCAAAGCCGTAGGTGGTTCGCAGGAGCCAGGCGTTGCGAGCGTCGCGGCCAACGCGGATCAGCCGCTCGGCCGTCAGCGATAGATTCTGCCGGTCAAGCGGCCAGAATCGCAAACCGACGCCGGCCTGGGTGGTTTCGGCAAATGTCTGGCCGGTGGGGCGATCGATCGCCCAGATCGAGCGTCCGAAAAATTCCAGCCTGCGCTCTACAAGACGCGTTAGAGCGCCGGGTGCCCCGGCGATCTCGACAGAGGTCTGCGAGCGGCCGAGGCTGCGGTTGAAGCCGGCGGGATTGAAGCCTGGAAGCTCGTTGGAGCGCAAAAACGTGTAGCTCGCAAACCGAAACGGCTTGGGCAGCATGTCTAGCTGGCGCTGCAGATGCCGCCGTTGCCCGGCATCGGCCTCCAATTCCAGCGCGCGTCTGAGCCGCTGACGCGCCCGGCGGTAGCGTCGACGGTCCATGTCCAGATAGGCGAGCTGCCGGATCAGCGTGGCGTTGTCGGGATCGAGGCTGTGCGCCTGCTCAAAGGCCGCCGCTGCACGGGTTTGATCGCCGAGGGTAAGTTCGGCATAGCCCAGCGCTGCCGCAAACTGTGCGTTTTCCGGGGCCTTCACCGCTGCCTTCGCAAAGGAGTCGCGAGCGCGGGCCGGACGCTCCTCCTGCTGCCAGGCAACACCGGCGCGATACCAGGCGGTTGGGCTTCCGTCGGCTTCGGCGAAGCGGTCGAGCCATGCGGCACACGTGTCCGGATTGAGATCGGCGCCGAGCCGGAGATAGTCGAGACGCACGGCGTCCGACAGAGTTTGCGGATCGATGCGTTCGAATAACTGGTTCGCATCAGACCGCGCGCCGAGCTCGCGGAGCAGTTGGATCTGGATGATCGCCAGGGACGTGTCCCAGTAGAGATCAAGGGCGGCCGAGAAATACGTAGCCGCGCGCCGGCGGTCGCCTCGTCTTTCGGCGAGATAACCGAGATCTGCCAGGATTTGCCGCCTTTGGTGCGCGGGCGGCGACCCGGCCAGGGCGCGTTGGAGCAAATCGACGGCGCGGGCTTCGTCGCCCCGTGCCAGCGCGGCGTAGCCGGCGTCGGCGAGGCTCACGGGCGACGGCGACGCCGGAGGAGGGGGTGGGGGAGGTGCCGGTTGGGGCGACAGGGCAGCGGGAGCCGGGGCCTGATCGGGTACAGCCTTCCGTACTTTCGCTGCTTGCTGTATGGGCGGCGGGGCAGCAGGCCCCGCATCTCCGTTTTCCGCACTTACGGCGTCGCGCAGCGCGGCCAGCGACAGGCGCGCCAGCCAGGCCTGCTCGGGCGGCAGGCTCCCCAAAGCTAGCGCTTGGCCAAACGCGGCTTCCGCGGCGTCCAATTCGCCCAGGGCCTGCCAGGCGAGGCCGAGATAGAGATGGGCCGGCGCGAAGTCCGGCTCCAGTTCCCGAAGCGCCTGGCCGACCGCCACGCTCTCCTGAAAACGCCCCGCCTGATGATTGGCCAAGAGCGCCACGAACAGGCCTTGGCGGTGCCGGGGCGCGATCCTGAGCAAAGTGCCGGCGGAGGTCAGCGCGCGTTCGAGATCGCCGACGGCCATGGCGCGCAGAGCCCTGTCCAGATGTGGGTGGGTGCGGAAGCGGTTCGCTCCGCCCAGACTTCGATCGGCCAAGTCTCTTTCCTTGAGCCATTCGAGCGGCGACGGCGAGGGGGCCTCCTCCGCTGCCTTGCTCGATATCGCCGACCAGAAAACGACGCTCCACAGGATTACGGCCCCGAGAAGGCCGCGTGCGGCCGCGTGATGGAATTCAATCATCGAGGCCGACCGGCCGCGGAGCGTTGACAGTCTCGGGACGGCGAGCAAAGCGTTTGAGCGCGTCTTCGGCGGGGAAGCTGTGCGCGGTCTTGTCCCAGGCCAGCGGACGGCCGGTCAGCTTGTGGATCAGAAACAGCCGCGTCGCCCGAATGGCGGCAGCGAAATTGATGAAGTTGCCGATCACCAGCCGCGGGACCGACAGCAGCCCATGTAGGGGCCCGTAGATCCAGGAGACATAGGCGAAGCGGTGGATGATGCGGTTGACGACGAGGCCGAGATTGACGAGCAGCAAGCCGTGCACCGGGCCGCTCTCCGGGATCAGCGGCGGGAAGCGGTAGCTTTCCGGAAAAAGCGCTTTGATCAGCAGGATCAGCGCGACATTGGCGGCGACGAAATAGGCAGCCATGTTGATCTGCGCCGTCCACACTGCTTTGCGGTCGCGGAAAAACATGTATTTCTGCGCAAGACTGCCGCGCCAGCCTTGCCGGCCCCAGCTTTGGAAGGCGATCCCCATCAGCCAGCGGGCCTTCTGCCGGATCGCGGCGCGCGTGCGGTCGGGGAAATACTCGCGGGTCGCAATGAAATCGCGCCCGAGGCCGCCCCAGCCGCGTTCGCCGAACACTACCGGCATGCGCACGAAAACCGTCTTGCAGCCGGAGAGATGCAGCCGCTGCGACAGGTCGTAGTCCTCGGTCAGGCTGGAGACGTCGAAGGGGCCGTCCTCGCCGTTGGCAAGCTTCAGAGCGCCAGCGGAAAAGGCGCAGCCGACCCCGGCCCCGGCAACCGCGCCGGTCAACGCCTCGCGCACGGTCAGGTCCTTGATGTGGCTTTCGGCGAATTCATCCATGTAATGGCAGCCGACGAGATTCCACATCGGCCGCTCCAGCGGCACGACCGGGAGCTGGACCATGTCCTTGCGTGGGATGAGGTGGTTGTAGAGACGCAGCGAGCGGGGATGCACGACGTCTTCGGCGTCGTGCAGGACGTAGATGGCGAAGTCGATCCCGGTGGTTTGCTCGAAGGCCTGAATCTCCCGATAGATCGCATTCAGGCAGTCCGCCTTGCTGGTCGGGCCGGGATGGCCGACGTCGACAATGGAGATTCGCTGGCCGTCCGGCCGTTGCGGTGACCCCGGCGCCCGGATCCATTCGTTACCAAGGGCCAAGACAGCGCGTCGGGTGTCCGGATCGTTGGGGTAGGTGCCGACGAAGATGTGGTAGTGGGTATACTGCGCGGTCGACACGACGTGCCGCAGCATCTTTTCGATGACCGCGGCTTCCTGCCACGCCGGCACCATGATGGCGATCCAGCTCTCGGACGCGCCGGCCAGATTCTCGCCGAACATGGCGCGGTGGCGGGTATAGACGAAGAACTTCCGATACACCGCGCGGCCGAGAAAGACCGTGTCGATCACGACATCGTCGAGACCCGACACTGCAATCAGCGACGCCAGGAAGGGGATCAGCCAGGCCAACCCGTAGAGGTAGTAGGCGATGAAATCGACGACGACCATGTCGGACACGGCTAAGTCCCCCCATATCGCCGATCATTTGTTTTATTTAGGAGCGTGATCGGCCGCTCCGCAGCTCCCGCAGATGTTAGCGCAGCAGGATCGGAGATGCCACTTTGACGATTATGATTGGGACGTCCGTCGGCGCGTCCATGCAATTCCGAGAAGGCCGATGAGGAGGAGCGGCAGGCTCGCCGGCAGGGGAACATCCCGGATCAGAAGGGTAATGATGGCGACATCGTCGTCGGTCAGCGGAACGATGCCGTCAAACGTGATTTTCAGGGTCACGAGGAAGTCGCCGGGCCTGTTGAAGAGGGTGCTCGGCCCGGTTGCCACGAGCAGTTCAAAGCCGTCGCCCAGGACCACGTCATCCAACAGCCAGGTGGCGGTGAATCTGGAGATATCCTGCAACTCGCAAATGAAGGCATCGTCAAAGGTCGAGCCGCAGCCGTCGAGCAGGATGTCTTCCCCGAGAAAGAGAGGATCGTAGAGCCCGGCGTCGGCGGTCAGATCCAAGACGCCGCCATCATCGCCGCCGTCAGTCCCACCGCCGTCGGTGGTGCCGCCGGTCGTGCCGTCAGTGGTCCCGTCGGTCGTGCCGTCAGTAGTACCGTCGGTCGTGCCGTCCGTGGTTCCATCTGTGGTTCCGTCAGTGGTGCCATCGGTGGTCCCGTCAGTGGTGCCATCGGTGGTCCCGTCAGTGGTTCCGTCGGTCGTGCCATCGGTGGTCCCGTCAGTGGTTCCGTCAGTGGTGCCATCGGTGGTTCCGTCAGTGGTGCCATCGGTGGTTCCGTCAGTGGTGCCATCGGTGGTTCCGTCAGTGGTTCCATCGGTGGTCCCGTCCGTGGTCCCGTCAGTAGTCCCATCGGTGGTGCCATCGGTGGTGCCATCCGTGGTGCCGTCGGTGGTGCCATCAGTGGTCCCATCAGTGGTGCCGCCTCCACCACCGGTTCCACCTCCGGTGCTGCCACCTGTACCGCCGCCGCCGCCCGTGCCGCCGCCTCCGGTGCTCCCGCCGCCGCCGGTCGTTCCCGAGCCATCGGTCGCCGGCGCGCTCGGGGTGCCATTCTGAACCGTGTCGAAGACCTCCGCCGGGCTGTCGAAGGCGTTTGACGCGGTGCCTGCGCCCGGGCCCGCCTCGGTCAGGAGCTGGGCGATGCGGTCGGCAAGCGCATCCAGCAAGGCGCTCGGATCGTCGGGGAGAACGATCAGCGCGGTGACATAGGTCGGCGCGCCGGGCGGTGCGCCGAAGCTGACCGTCAGCTGGCCGCGATCGACAACGGCGCGGGTCGCCATGGCCACGCCGCGGCGCTCGCCGGTGGCCAGGACCTCGCCGCCCGCCGCCGGCGCGATGGCATCGAGCGGCAGGAACATCTGCGAGAGCCTGGAGCCGGCAAGGCGCAGCACCATCTGCCGGCCGGTGGGCTCGCGGGCATCGACCAGCTTCACCGACTGACCGTTGCTGCGCACGTCCTGGCCGAACGGCAGGGGGAGCGACGCGCCGCCTTCAGTCCGGCCGCTCAACGCAAAGACACGGTAGTTGCCGTCATCCAGCGCGACCGAAAAGTCGCGGATGTTGAGAACGCCATCGGTGAGCAGCGTGGGGTCGCCGCCGATGTCGATGTTTTCAAGCGCCTGGCCGTCGACAATCCGGTTCTCCGCCGCAACCCGGATGAAGCCGATATAGGGCGCGCGCGCATTGGGGCCGAGGTCCCAGCCGGTGGCGGCCTCGGGCAGGGCGAAATCTTCCAGGACCTCGGCGGCGATCATATAGGCCGCGGCATAGGCCTCGGCCGCCGCGGCGGTGATGCGGTTGGTGGCCTCGGCGAGGGCGATGAAGTCGTCCTGCAGGCCGCTCTTGGCGAGCCGGTCCATCAAATCGAAGGCGCGGCTGCGGATTTCCTCAGGATCGCCGCCGGATTCCAACAGGTAGTTTTCCAGCTCCTGCAATCCGCGCGCGGTACCCGTGATGGCGCCGGCCAGCGCCTTGTCTCGGTTGCCGGGGAGGAGTTTGACGTCGCCGCGGGGAATCAAGTGCGCGCGTTCGCCGGTATCGCTGCGCTCCACAAGCTGCGGCGCGGCCGCCTTGGAGCCGGTCTCGGTGCGCGGCGCGCGCGCGATGACGGTCCGGCCGGACGGTGCGACAGGCCTCTCTTCAGTCGCGGCGGCCGGTTCCGGCGCTGCCGCGGGCGCAAAGCCGAGCGACTCCCGAACGCCGGTTCCAAACAGCCCGGTCGCCGCCGCAGCAAGCAGCGAGCCGCCCAGAAGCGTGACCATCAGCGGAATGACGAGTATTTTCCGGCGCATCGGTTGATTTGCGTCTCAAATTGGACCCGTATACGCAGAACTGTCGGATTTTTTTACAGTGCAATCCATTTTGGGCCCACAAACAAGCGGATTTACACTTTTATGCTTATTGTCATGCAAGATTCGGACCAGATTCCGGGTGGCGTTATCGAAGGTGGGAAACTCGGTGGGAGCCCCGATCTCGGTCCGGTCGGGCCGGCTCATCATTCGCGGCCGTAGGTGTCCTCAAAGCGGATGATATCGTCTTCGCCGAGATAGGAGCCGGACTGGACCTCGATGATGTGCAGGGGGATTTTGCCGGGGTTCTCGAGCCTGTGTTTGGCGCCGACAGGAATGAAGGTGGATTCGTTTTCTGAGAGCATGAAGACCCTGTCGTCACAGGTCACCCGCGCCGAGCCCCGGACGACGATCCAGTGCTCCGCACGGTGGTGGTGTTTTTGCAAAGAAAGCTTGGCGCCGGGATTGAGCACCAGGCGCTTGGTCTGGAAGCGCTCTCCGAGATCGGTGGTCTCATACGACCCCCAGGGGCGGTAGACAACGGTATGTGTCAGCCGCTCCTCGCGGTCCTGCCGCTTGAGCTCCTCGACCACGGCCTTCACATCCTGCGCCTTTTCCCGGTCGCAGACCAGGACCGCGTCTTTGGTGGCGACGACCACGAGGCC
>JAKSBY010000005.1 GCA_022360855.1 Sphingomonadales bacterium
GCTGGCGACCGTGCCTTCCATGATCTTGAGCAGCGCCTGCTGCACGCCCTCGCCCGACACGTCGCGGGTGATCGACGGGTTGTCGGACTTGCGGCTGATCTTGTCGTCCTCATCGATATAGACGATGCCGCGCTGCGCCCGCTCGACGTTGTAGTCAGCGGACTGCAGGAGCTTGAGGATAATGTTCTCGACATCCTCGCCGACATAGCCCGCCTCGGTTAGCGTCGTCGCGTCGGCCATGGTGAACGGCACGTCGAGAATGCGCGCAAGCGTCTGCGCCATCAGGGTCTTGCCGCAGCCGGTCGGGCCGATCAGCAGAATATTCGACTTGGCAAGCTCGACCTCGTCGTTCTTGGCGGCGTGGTTGAGCCGCTTGTAGTGGTTGTGGACCGCCACCGAGAGGACCTTTTTGGCCAGGTCCTGGCCGATGACGTAATCATTCAAGACTTCGAGGATTTCCAAGGGCGTCGGCACGCCGTCCGTGGACTTGACCAGCGTATTCTTGTTTTCCTCGCGAATGATGTCGGTGCAAAGCTCGACGCACTCGTCGCAAATGAACACGGTCGGCCCGGCGATAAGCTTGCGGACCTCGTGCTGGCTCTTGCCGCAAAACGAGCAATAGAGCGTATTCTTAGAATCGTTACCGGTGAGTTTGGTCATAAGCTGAAGTCTGACACCACTCCACTGATCGTACCCTTAACACCAATCCGGCCAACAACGAAAAACTGATTGCCTGTGCAATCGTGCTATCGCCGCGCCCGAGGCTTCGTACAACGTTATGCAGCAGGTTTCAAAAATTCCTTAACAATTTCTTCCATCTTGGCGCAAACGTGATGCCCGATCACTTGCCCGTTTTCTCGTCCACAACCTCCGCGTCTTCCTCGCGGTTCGTATAGACCTTGTCGATCAGGCCAAATTTAAGCGCCTCATCGGGCGACATGAAGCGATCGCGATCCATGGCCTTCTCGATATCCGCCAGCTTCTTGCCGGTGTGTTTGACGTAGATCAAATTCAAGCGCTCGCGGAGCTGCAGGATCTCGCGGGCGTGGATCTCCACATCCGCCGCCTGACCCTGAAAGCCGCCGGACGGCTGATGGATCATGATCCGCGAATTCGGCAGCGCATAGCGCATGCCCGGCTCGCCGGCCGAAAGCAAGAGCGAGCCCATCGAGCAGGCCTGGCCAAAACACATGGTCGCCACCTTGGGCCGGATATACTGCATGGTATCGTAGATCGCCAATCCGGCGGTCACCACGCCACCCGGCGAGTTGATATAAAACGAGATGTCCTTTTTCGGGTTCTCGGCCTCGAGAAACAGGAGCTGCGCTGTCATGATGCTGGCAACATTGTCGTCGACCGCGCCGTTCAGGAAGACGATACGATCCTTCAGGAGACGCGAGTAAATATCGTATGATCTCTCACCTCGGTTGGTCTGTTCGATGACCATGGGGATGAGCATGCTCATGGAGTCCTCTTTTCTGTGCCGTCATTGGGCTTTTCGGATCGCCGGGCCGGCGTTCTGTCATACTGATAAGCGCCGGATACGAACAGTCGGTTAAGACCGCGCCACATTATTATTTAAGAACGCCATTAGCCAGCGTCCAGATCATCGCGGGCGCTATCACGATTTTTTGGCCGCGGGCTTCCTGGCTGCGGTTTTCTTCGCTGCCGGTTTTTTGGCGGCCGCGGCCTTCTTCGCAGGCGCCGCTTTCTTCGCGGCAGGCTTCTTGGCGGCAGTAGACCGGGCCTTGGCCGCCGGCTTCTTTTTCACCGGCTTGCTCTCGACCTCGTCGTCCTCTTCCAGCGCGCGCAGGGCCTCCATCAGCTGATCGCGCGTGACCTTTTTTTCGGCGACCTCCGCGATCTCTAAAATAAAGTCGACAACTTTTTCTTCGTAAAGCGGCGCGCGTAATTGAGCCGCCGCCGCCTCATTCTCCTTGTAGAAGTCGTAGACTTCCTTTTCTTGACCCGGGAAGCGGGACGCTTCCTGAGCGATGAGGCGGTTGACCTCTTCCTGGCGGATCTGAACGCCGTTCTTCTGCCCGACCTCCGACAGCAGGAGCCCAAGGCGCACGCGGCGCTCGGCGATGGACATAAACTCGGCCCGCTCCTTGTCGTCGGCCGGGCCGTCCATGTCCGCGAAGTCCTCTTCCTTCGCCTCGCCCGGCTGGATGGCGTCGCGCTTGATCTGCTCCCAGATCTGCTTGAACTCGATGTCCACCATGCCCTCGGGCACGTCGAAGGGATGATGCTCGGCGAGCTGGTCGAGCAGCGCCCGCTTGAGCAGCGTGCGCGACATGGCCTCGGACTCCTGCGCCACCTGCTTGCCGATGGTTTCCTTTAACGCAGCCAGATTCTCAAGTCCGAGATTGATCGCCAGATCGTCGTCGACCTTGGCCTCGGCGGGCTTCTTCACTTCCTTCACCGTGACCGCGAAAACGGCCTCTTTTCCGGATATCTCCTTCGCGTGGTATTCCTCTGGAAAGGTCACGGCGACATCCTTCTCGTCGCCGGCCTTGACGCCGACGAGCTGGTCCTCGAAGCCCGGAATGAAGCTGCCGGAGCCCAGTTCGAGCTGATGGTCTTCGCCGGCGCCGCCGTCAAAGGCCTCGCCATCGATGCGGCCGATAAAATCGATCACCACCGCGTCGCCTTCCTTCGCCTTGTAGGTCTTGGCGGCGGGCGCGAAGGACTTCTGCTGCGCGGCAAGGCGCTCCAGATAGTCGTTCACAGCTTTGTCGTCGGCCTCGGCCACGAGTTTTTCGAGCTTAAGCCCGGAAAAATCGGGGACCTCGATCTCCGGAAGGACCTCGACCTCGAGAGAAAACTCAAGGTCGGAGTCTTCTTCATATTTGGTGATCTCGATATTCGGCCGGAGCGCGGGACGGATATTGTTGTCGCGCATCAGCTTTTCGGCGCTTTCGTTGACGGTTTCTTCCAGCACTTGGCCCATCAGCGCCTGGCCGTGGATCTTCTTGAGAAGCTTGACCGGCGCCTTGCCCGGGCGAAACCCCGGCATGCGGATTTTCTGGCTCAGGTTTTTGAGGTGAAACTGCAGCTTCTCGTCGATATCGGCGGCGCCGACCGTGACCGTATAGGCGCGCTTCAACTCTGCGGTGGAATTCTCCGTAACCTGCATGGCTATTCTGACTCTTCTCTTATTCTCGCGGCTCTTGTTCTTGCGGCCCGGGGCCCGCGCCAAGGCCGGTGATCTGGTGCGGGCGGAGGGACTTGAACCCCCACGTCGTTTAAGACACTGGTACCTAAAACCAGCGCGTCTACCAGTTCCGCCACGCCCGCAATTGGTTTCATTCGCAAAGACGCCGCCCCCGTGGGTTCAGGGCGGCACCTTGGAACGCGTGTCGCTGAATGGCCGAGCTCTGCCCAACCAACGGCGTCTCGGCGATTGCGGGTCTATAGCATAGGTCTTTTTGAAAAAACCAGCGGATTTATGACCGTCTGCCGCCTACCCGGCAGCGACGTCGAGCGACGCCCAGGCAGCGGGCAGGCAGTCGATCAGATCCTCGGCGATAAGGCCCGGTCCAAACTGATAGGCCGCCTCCCCGTGCAGCCAAACCGCGGCGCCCGCCGCCTCGAAGGGTGGCATGCCCTGCCCCATCAGGCCGGCGATAATCCCCGCCAGCACATCGCCCGAGCCTGCGGTCGCCAGAGTGGGCGGCGCGTGGCTGTTGATCAGCGCCCGTCCGTCGGGCGCGGCGATCACCGTATCGGGGCCTTTGAGGACGATGACGGCGCCGGAGCGCTCCGCCGCCATCCGTGCCGCGCGGTGTTTGCCGCCGGTCAGCTCGATATCGGGAAACAGCCGGGAGAATTCGCCGGAATGGGGTGTGAGAACGGTGGGACCGGAAATGGCGGCAAATAAAGTGTCGGGCGCGTCGGCGGAGACGGTCAAGGCGTCGGCGTCGAGAACGGCGGCGGCGTGTCGCTTGAGGACTGTCGCCACATATTGCCGCGTGTCATTGGTGACGCCGTTGCCCGGCCCGACGACAACCGCATTCAGGCGCCGGTCCTCCAGGAGAGCCGTGAAACCGTCAAGATCGTCGAAGGGCTTGACCATCACCGCAGTAAGCTGCGCCGCATGCGCCGGGACCGCCGCAGCCGGCGAGAGGACGCTGACCAGACCAGCCCCCGACCGCAGCGCGGCAACCGCCGCCATCCGTGCGGCGCCGGTAGCGGCCAGCCCGCCGGAGACGACGCCGACATGGCCGCGGTCGTATTTGTGGGCCATGGGGTCGAAAACCGGCAGCGCATCCCGCCAGAATTCGGGCCTGTTCTCCCCGATTTTGGATTTAATCTCGTTCAGAGCCGCCTCGGGGATCCCGATGTCTGCCACCTCCACGTCGCCGGAGAAAAGCCGGCCCGGCACAAGCACATGCCCGGTCTTCTTACGAAAAAAGGTGACCGTCTTGAAGGCGGAAAAGACCGCGCCGTGTTCGGCGCCGGTGTCGCCGTTAACACCGGACGGAACGTCGATGGCAATGCGCAGCGCCGGGGCGGCATTGGCGGCGGCGATGGTTTCGGCCGCACGCCCACCGACCTTGCGGGTCAGACCGGCGCCGAACAGCCCGTCGACGATCACGGCCCGGCCGGTTACCAGGTCCGGATGCAGCGGCCGGGTCTCGCCGGTCCAGCGGGCGGCCATGACCGCGGCGTCGCCGGTCAGCGCGTCGAGCTCGCCCAGCAGGCCGACGCAAACATCATAGCCCCATTCCGCCAGATACCGCGCCGCCACAAAGCCGTCGCCGCCATTGTTGCCCGGGCCCGCCATGACCAGGACGGCGGAAGGCTCCGTGGCGTCGCGGACCGCCTCGGCCACGGCACGCCCGGCATTCTCCATAAGCTCCGTGCCGGCAATGCCCTCTGCATCGGCAAATGCATCGGCGCGGTACGTGTCCTGATTGGCGAGGAGAATGTGCGGCGAAAGACCATCCATACCCAGTAAAACCTATACGATGTTGCCCGTCTGTAATACCGCCAGACTATATTTGATTGCATTTGGTGAAACCAATACTCGCGGGGCGACCTGATTGAAAGAACTCTACTAAAATGTTAGAATAATTATGCCACGTCGGGGGACGGTTTTGGCAACTGCCAAGGGGAAGTTTCATGTGTCATCTGCAGAGCAGATTCGACAGGCGAATACGGGCGTTCCTCTTTGCCGCGGGGGTAGGAACGCTGGTCTCCGCATGCGGAACATCGACATTCTATGTTTCCGGATCACCCAGCGGCAGCGTCGTGCCACGGGATGAAATGGGGAATCCGATTATCAGCGAACCAGCGGTGGCCGACGCCCGCTCCTGAAGCGACGTTTAATCGCTGCGATCAATCCATCGCGTTACCATTTCAAGGACAATGGGGCGAGTGACCGGGATCGAACCGGCGACCTCCAGATCCACAATCTGGCGCTCTAACCAACTGAGCTACACCCGCCATCGAAGGCGGCCTTGTTTACCGGCAAGCCGCTTCGAGCGTCAAGCAACATCGACTGCGCCAGCGATCGATCGGCGTCCGGCATTGCCTAAAATTTGGGCGCGCCGCCTCAAGTTTGGGCAATTCTGCCGGATACCTCCCCAACTGAGAAATCGGAAAGCCAAAAACTTCAGGGATTCCGGCCTTTTTTGCGCGGCGACAAAACTGGCATGGATTGTGCTAACTGACTGACAGTTCCGAAATCCGGCGGTCCCGGAACCGCCAAGGGTGGCATCACAGCAAATGAAAAAAATCGAGGCAATCATCAAACCGTTCAAGCTGGACGAAGTTAAGGAAGCCCTGCACGAAATCGGCATTTCCGGCATCACGGTACTCGAAGCGAAGGGATTCGGGCGCCAGAAAGGCCATACCGAACTCTACCGCGGTGCCGAATATGTGGTCGATTTTCTGCCCAAGGTGAAAGTCGAGGTGATCGTCGATGACGCGATCACCGAACGCGCCGTCGAGGCCATTCAAGGCGCGGCCAAAACCGGAAGAATAGGGGACGGCAAAATCTTCGTCAGCACGATCGACGACGTGATCCGAATCCGGACCGGCGAAACCGGACCGGACGCGGTCTGAGCGAATAAACCCAAACAGAGTGAAATCGAGTCAAAGGAAGGCAATAGAATATGAGCAAATACGACAAGCTGGACGCTGGAAAGCTGGTTAAGCTGATCAAGGACGACGAAATCGCGGCGGTCGACCTGCGCTTCACCGATCCACGCGGCAAGTGGCAGCATCTGACCATGGACGCAGGCGTTGTTGACGAGGAGATGGTCGCCGACGGCGTCATGTTCGATGGCTCGTCCATCGCCGGATGGAAGGCCATCAACGAATCCGACATGACGCTGAAGTTTGACCTCGACCATGTATCGCACGATCCGTTTCTGGCGCAGCCGACCCTGGTCGTGTTTTGCGACGTTGTCGAGCCCTCGACCGGCCAGGCCTACGGCCGCGATCCGCGCTCGACCGCCAAGCGGGCCGAGGACTACCTGAAATTCACCGGCGTCGGCGACACTGCCTATTTCGGCCCAGAGCCCGAATTCTTCTGCTTCGACGACGTGCAGTTCAAGGTCGGCTATGACGGCGCCATGTACAAGATCGACGACGTCGAAGGCCCCTACAATTCCGACCGTGAATTCGAGAACGGCAATTATGGCCACCGACCCAAAGTCAAGGGCGGCTACTTTCCGGTGCCGCCGGTCGATTCGGCGACGGATCTCAGGGGCGAGATGGTCACTATAATGAAGGACATGGGCCTTCATATGGACAAGCACCATCACGAGGTCGCCCCGAGCCAGCACGAATTGGGCATTACCTTCTCGACCCTGACACGGACCGCCGACAATATCCAGATCTACAAATATGTCGTTCTTCAGGTGGCGCATTCGTTTGGCAAGACCGCGACATTCATGCCGAAGCCCGTTGCCGAAGACAACGGCTCGGGCATGCACACCCATCAGTCGATCTGGAAAGACGGGAAGCCTACCTTCGCCGGCTCCGGCTACGCCGACTTGTCTGATACGGCGCTTTACTATATCGGCGGCATCATCAAGCACGCGCGCGCCATCAACGCCTTCTCAAACGGCACCACCAACAGCTACAAGCGGCTGACCCCGGGCTTCGAGGCGCCGGTGCTCCTCGCCTACTCGGCGCGCAACCGCTCGGCCTCCTGCCGCATTCCCTTCGCGACCAGCCCCAACGGCAAGCGCGTCGAGATACGCTTCCCGGATGCCAGCGGCAATCCCTACTACACCTTCGCGGCCATGCTGATGGCGGGCCTCGACGGCATCGAAAACAAGATCCATCCCGGCGACGCCATGGATAAGGACCTCTACGCCCTGCCGCCGGAGGAGCTCGAGGGCGTGCCGACGGTCTGCGCCTCGCTGCGGGAGGCGCTGGAGGCGTTGGATTCGGATCGCGACTTCCTGAAGAAGGGCGATGTGTTCAATGACGATCAGATCGACGGCTATATCGAGCTCAAGTCCGAGGAAGTCTCCGCTCTGGAGCTCGCGCCGCACCCTGTCGAATTCGAGATGTATTACAGCGTCTAAGCAAAAACGTACCTCTCGGGGAGGATCTCTGGGCCCTCGCACACCAGCGGGGGCCAATTCTTTTGTGCTCGCAGAAAAAAGGCCGGGGCGCGTGGCCCCGGCCAAGTTTGGATCCTTTGGGGAGGATTGCCTCGTGTGCGAGGCCCCATGATATTGCACCGCAACAGAAATTATTGCAATGCAAAACCGCGCCAAATTTACGGATGCGCCATTCAGACGCAGGTCCGGCCGGCGGGCCATCCAATCCCCCTCCCCGGAACCGACTATTCGGCTGCGACGATATGCGTATGGCTTGTCAGCGGATCGTGCCGCCGGCGATGGTGCGGCGATAGATTAATCGCCGAAGGGTCGCGCCGATCAGGCGCAAAAAAAGCCCTGTCGAGCAGGGCCTTCTCCGAAATGATGCGGTGCTCCTCGCCATCGACCGCAACGATCTCGGCGTGGATGATCGGCAAGTTCTTGGGCTTGAAAACGCGCCTGACTTCCCAAATAGTCCTTGGCGCATTCGTACAATAAAAGCGCTGCCCTGGAAGTATGGGCGCCCTACCGTTCCCGTTGTGACTTGATTCCCCGTTAAAACGCGCAAACAGGCCCCGATGTTTTGCGAGCTGCACCGCCAACTCCCCGGTCCGTCAACTTGCTGCTTGTGTCCCCTGTTCTGAATTGAAACATAACTACGGTGAAAACACAACCTGTGAACATGGTTAAAGCCTTAACCGCGCTGGATTTTCCCTTCATTGCCTGAGTCGTTAACGTAAAGGATCGCTCAACTATTTCAGTGTAATTCAAGTGCTTATGACGCGGCTTCCTGTCGATTTGCGGCTTGTAGTTAAGTACTTTGATGCAATCAAACCTCACAGAAAAACAGACCCTGCTGCGCGGCAAGCTTGAGGAAAACAATATTAATCCGCAGAGCTTCCTCGCCACCGATTACTTAAATCATTACAACGAAGTTCTTATGTTAATTGAAATGATCCCGGATATGCCGGAAATATTCGAGGAAGTTAAGGAGTGGGCACCCAAGTCCTATTGCGATCATTTCCGGGATAGCCAATTCGAGGCGCGTGACCTGGCCATCGAAGCCTACGGCCTGAGCCCGTCCGATTTCAGGGAGCGCTTCGATGATCTGGTCGGCCAGATCGATTCGCAATTGCTGAGTGCGATCGAGGCGCTCGGCGAACTCGTCGAAGC